>JBJEFF010000161.1:0-5688 GCA_051873775.1 Allobaculum sp.
TCACGACCTTTAGGAGGGCCGATCCCTCAAAACATCGCACTATTTCCGAGGGCCAATAAATGTTTACTTATCCTCATTATCTTATCAGACAACCATGCAAAAACGGCTGATTACTCAGCCGTTTGATTTGTTATGACTTAGGAGTTTTGGTTATGCAGACAGTCGGTTCTGATTATTCGGTTTCAATCAGACCATAGCCGCCATTGTTACGACGGTAGACAACCGCAATTTTGTCTGTTTCATCATCGGTGTAGATGAAGAAACTGTGTCCGAGTAAGTCCATCTTAGTGATGGCTTCATCGAGCGATAATTTTTCAGGGATGATACTCTTTGTTTTTACGATTTCTTCATCAGGGTCCGGTTCACCGAGTAAATCGTAGTCCAGGAATGCCTCATAAAGAGGAGCTCCTTTCTTGTTTCCAAGACGGGTTTTCTGTCGGCGGATCTGATCTTTCAGTTTATCCACGACTTTATCGATTGCGTTGTTTACATCTGCATCGGAAGTTTCCGCACGCAGAATTGCAACCTTGGTCGGGATGGTCACCTCAATCTTTTCCTTTGTTGGATAGGAGGTCAGCAGGACGTTCGCAACGTCTGATTCACCAATCAAGAAGTAGTGTTCCAGGCCTTTGAGTTTCTTTGTAACTCTGTCTTCGAGAGCCTGGTTGACTGGGTAGTTCTTTCCAACGATTTTGATTTTCATAAGATCACGCTCCGTTTCAATGCTTGCTTCCTTTATGGAAGTCTTTCTATATTTCAATGATAAGGCATGACTGTCAGTGAGTCAAAAACATACCAACCTGGCCGATTTATCATCTGATTCGGCCCGTTATGCGCGTTTAGGTTGCAATGTTGGAAAGTTTGTGATTGAAAGTCGGACTATTTGACCTCCAAAACCGTCTGAGACATCTTCAAAATTCGTAATTTTCACTCAATTCGCGCTCGCTTTAAATCAAACTCGTGATTGTTTTCATTAATTCCAGAACTCTTTCTTTTTCTTTCATCAAAATTCCTTTATCATGAAAAACAACCTAAATTGCAGAAGATACGAAATCATCCTTCGGCAAGTCTGCTTTAGATGATCCGTACTCAGAATACATGTAGAAAGAGGAACACAGATTTTATGATTATCACTTTAAAAAAGACCGCTCCTGAAAAAGAGGTCAATGAATTAATCACCCAGTTAGAAGACCGCGGATTAACAATTACCCGCATTGTCGGTGAAAACTACGATGTCTTTGGTTTAGTCGGTGATACGGCATCAATTGACGAACGTTCAATCCTCGCTAACCCGATTGTCTATAACGTTCAGCGAGTTGCCCAGCCTTATAAACTTGCTAACCGCATGTTCCATCCGGAAGATACGGTCGTTGATGTCAGCGGTATTCCAGTCGGCGGCAAGAAAGTTGTCATGATCGCAGGTCCGTGTGCAGTTGAAGGAGAAGAAGCGATCTGTTCTGTTGCCGGCAAAGTTCTTGAAGCCGGAGCCGATATGCTTCGCGGAGGAGCGTATAAACCTCGTACTTCCCCATATTCTTTCCAGGGTATGGGAACAGCGGGTATTGAAGCTTTATGCAAAGCACGCGAAAAAACCGGTCTGCCGATAGTAACCGAACTGATGAGCATCGATAAGCTGGATGAATTCATTGAAAATGTTGATGTCATTCAGATCGGTGCCCGCAACATGCAGAACTTCGATCTGTTAAAAGCAGTCGGACGCACGAACAAACCTGTTCTTTTAAAACGCGGTCTTGCCAACACGATTGAAGAATGGATTATGGCAGCCGAGTACATCATGTCTGAAGGTAACCCGAACGTCATTTTCTGCGAACGCGGAATCCGTACCTTCGAAAAATATACCCGCAATACTCTTGATTTAGCGGTTATCCCGATTATCAAGGAAAGAACACACCTGCCGATCATCATCGACCCATCTCATGCGACCGGTGACTGGAAACTCGTTGAAGCACAGGCACTTGGTGCAATTGCTGCCGGAGCAGATGGTCTGATCATCGAAGTCCACGAAGATCCTGCCCGTGCATGGTCCGATGGTGCTCAGTCCTTAAAACCGGATAAATATGCACAGCTTGTTCAGAAGACCCGCGCAATTGCTTCCGTTGTCGGCAGAACGCTTTAGAATAAGGGCATGAACCAGATTTTAGATAACCCATTTCCCTATTCCGATACCAATAAGCGTTACCATACATTTTCCTATGCGACTAAACAGCTCTATCATCACAAAGTCGCCAAAATTCCGCTGAATGCCGGATTTACCTGTCCGAACCGTGACGGAACAAAATCGACCGGCGGCTGCCGTTTCTGTTCGTCCAACGGCAGCGGTGATACTATACTGATGGCTCATCGTTCTCTTGGTTTGCAGTATGAGGAAAACCTGAAACGCGCTCGACACAAATGGCCTGACTGTCTTGGAATTCCCTACTTCCAGTCCTTCTCCAACACTTATGCCCCGCTCTCCATTCTTCAGGAAATCTATACACCGTTTTATCAGCGGGATGATCTAGTCGCCATGGCGATCGCCACACGCAGCGACTGTTTCGATGAAGACATCGCAAAGTGGTTTGGTGCACAACCCAAAACTACATGGTTTGAATTCGGACTTCAAAGTATCCATACACAAACGGCTTTATCCATGAACTTTGCCCACAGTCCTGATGATGCGAAAAAAGCTGTCGAACTCTGCAGGAAATACAACCTTAAATCCTGCCTGCATATCATTAACGGTCTGCCTGGAGAGACACCGGAAATGATGCTTGAAACCGCCCGGTTTGTAGCCGATCTGCATCCGGATGCGATCAAGATTCATATGCTGCACCTGCTTGATAACTCCCGTCTCGGACAGGAGTGGAAGCAAGCCCCTTTTGATCTTCTGAGTCTAGACGAATATGTTCAGATTACCTGCGATCAGCTTGAGCTCCTGCCGGCAGATATGATAATCGAGCGCATCACCGGAGATGGTCTAGCGAGTGATTTACTTGCACCGCAGTGGACCGTTAAGAAAACGATTGTCGCCAATGAAATTGATAAAGAATTGCTGCGCCGTAATTCCTGGCAAGGTAAATTCTATGATTCGAAACAACAATCCGGATCATGATGTTTCAGGCGATATTATTCCAACATATAAGTTAAAAAGCTTTGACTCAGTGCAAACAGATCGCATACAGTCAAAGCTTCTTTTTTCGAAGTGTTATAGCCGGTAAATCTTCAAAAATCCTTAATTATCCAACCGTTGATATAAATTGACATGCAAAGTTAAAATCAAGGCATCTCCACCCATGGAGCAGAAAGGATGGTCGTCATGAAATCTTTAATGAGCAGAAAATTCAGACAGGCTCTTCTTACTCTTGGTCTTGCCTTTTCACTCAGTATCAGCGGATGCACCCGTTCTTCATCCGGTACGCAGAATTCATCTTCGCATAGCGGGATCGTTTCTGTAGAAGAATCCATCCATAATCATTCGCAATCTGATCCCTCCCTTCCGACAGATCAGACTAATCCGGAAATGCCGGAAGAAATGAAACGTCAAATTGATTTTGATGGCTTAAAAACAGTCAATCCGGAAACGATCGGATGGATTTCCATTCCCGGTACTTCGGTAGACTATCCGGTGATGCAGACACAGGATGCCAATGATGCCAAGTATCTAACCACTTCTTTTGAAGGAGAAAACACCATTACCGGCAGTATTTACATTGAAAAATATAATAATCCGGATTTTGGGGATAATATGACGGTAATGTACGGTCATACCCTCATGTCCGCTTTTGACCGGTACGATGCAATGTTTACGGATTTAAAGAAATTTGCGGATCCCGATTTCGTTAATCAGCATCCTTATATCTATCTCTATACCCCCGAAAAAACACTGCAGTACCAGATTTTCAACTGCGGCATTTTTGATGACCGCTATATTCTGGATTCCTACGACTTTTCATCTTTTGATGGCATTGAGACTTTTGTCCGGGACGTTAAAGCGATTCCCGGATCCGTCAATGATGAGAAAATCCAGATTGATTCCAGTTCGAGAATTCTAACGCTCTCGACCTGTGTACATTTAGATTCAAGCGAACGCCGGCTTGTCAATGCCGTACAGATCTGTGAGCTTGATCTTCAACGCTAATTTTTGTAATGAGGTCTTAGTTATGAATCCAAAAAATTTTTTAATCCTTGTCCTTGATGCTGTGGTAACGATCGTTGCGGTTGTCATTCTTTTCCTTCTTTATCATTTTGATGTCCTTCAGGGTCGTGTTGCGATTGGAATTGGTGCAGTGGTCTTCCTGATTTCCGCTGTCATCCGTGCCGCCGTCTACAACCGCAACCTCAAAGAGGAAGCCTAGACGATTTATTCTTTTTCCTGCAATTGTCCAAAAAATTAAAACCGTCTCCCGGATAATCTGAAGACGGTTTTTATATCAATTTGGGATTGTCAGCGCGTTAATATTTTAAAAGCACTGCTTGAGAATCTCAAGAATCTTATCCGGATTGAGATGTCCCGGTGCTGTCGGAATGATCCGCGAAGAATTGGCGACTTTTTCGAGAATTTCCATTGTAATTGGTGCAGTTGAAGCAAGTTCACCGAGTTTTGTCGGCAGACCGCACTCACGGATCAGCTGTTCAAGCGCATCGATTCCCTGTTCAATTGTTTCGCATCTGAATACTTCGTTGGCGAATCGCTTGAATTTTTCCGGTGCATCCCCGGCAATTATACGGTAGTAAACCGGATGAATCACCGCTAATCCCTGACCATGGTTACAGTCTGTATAGACCGCTAGCTGGTGTTCAATCTGGTGAGCCTGGAAACCGGTTGACCGGCCGAGTTTTAGGATGCCGTTTTCCGCAACCGCCGAATCCCACATCAGATTTGTGCGGGCTTTGCGGTCGTCAAAATTTTTAGTGAGCAGGCGCATATTACGAACCGTATTTTTCATTACCCCAAGGGCGAGATCATCGGATACATTGTTCTCATCCATATTACCAAAAAAGGATTCCATCGCATGAGAGAGCGTATCAAATGCGCCGGAGAAAATCTGTCTGCGGGGAACGCTTAATGTATAGTTCGGATCGAGAAAAGCGAAAACTGGTGTTAAGCCGCGCATGCCGCCTTTCCATTCTTTTTCTTCATGGGTAATGACGCCGATTTCATTCATTTCGGAACCAGTACCTGTTGCCGTCACAATGGCACCGACCGGAATACTCTTAGTCGGCATTTTCTTCTCGACAATTTCCATATTCCAGAGGTCTTCATCAACAAGTGCCTGCGCACCGATAATCTTGGAGCAGTCCATCACACTGCCTCCGCCAAGTGCGAGAATAAAATCGATCTTGTTTTCTTTTGCGAGTTTTACACCTTCCTGAACTTTTGCATAAGTCGGATTGGACATGATCCCTTCGAATTCAGTGACGTTCTTATTTGCCTGTCTGAGTAAACCAATCACTTCATCGTACGTACCGTTACGCTTTGCCGAACCTTTGCCCATGGTTAGCATTACATTCTGACCGATCTTACTAAGCTCATCCGGCAAGGATTTCTTTACACACTGTTCACCGAAGTAAACACGCGTCGGATACGAATAATAAAAAGGTTCCATACTTCTCTGATATGAAAGCCCCCTACGTCAAGGCGTAAAAGGCCTTATGTGGTTCGTTTTTCGATACCACGCACAAATCTCG
>JBJEFF010000162.1:0-26597 GCA_051873775.1 Allobaculum sp.
TTAGCATACAGATGCGGATTCGTTATTTATACCCTCCGATTTTTTGACGCTTACTTTGGAAACTCTGCAAAACAATGTAGAATACACTCATGAAACATAATAGAAAGAATGAACCGGACTTCTATAGTCCGCAATATGATAATCCGGATCGCTATACTCCGCGTCATGCCAGACAGGACGCGAGCGGTAACGGAAACCAGAACCATAATTCGAATCGGAATTCCAATCGCAGCCGGAAAAAGAAAAGCCGAGGATCTTCACTCATTCTCTGGATTTACCGTCTGATTGCCTTAGCCGCAATCGGCGTGTTCTGCTATGCCGCATGGCATTTATATGGCATCTGGAATCAGGACCACCAGATCAAGCAGGAAAACGATGAACTCAAGCAGTACCTGCAGGTGAACAGTCAGCAGACTGAAGATAAAGAAGAATTCTTCAGCGTCGACTGGGCGGGTATTCAGGCGACTAATCCCAATGTTGTCGCATGGATTGCGGTACCGGGAACGGACATCTCCTATGCTGTTGTGCAGGGCGAGGATAACTCCTTCTATCTCGATCATTCCCTGCAGGGCTCCTATAACGCGATGGGATCCATCTTCCTCGACTGTGCGGCAAATCCGCAGTTTCTCGATGATAATTCGATTATTTACGGACACTCCGTATCGGATATCGGTGGAATGTTCACCAGTCTGGATAAGTTTAACGATCCGGAATTCTTCAACAGTCATCCGTATTTCTGGCTGCTGACTCCTTCGCAGAACTACCGCGTCAATACATATGCCTACTATCAGGGTGATGATGAAAGCATGATTTATACCACGGATTTCGGGGATTATCAGTCTGAAGTCCTTGCACAGATCGCCAGTGAGTCCAGATACGTCCGGGAAGATGTGAATACTTCAGAAAAACGTTTCATTTCACTCTCCACCTGCGATCTGACTTATGGTTTTAACTCAAACCAGCGCTATGTGCTGATGGGCGCCCTAGAAGAATGGAACGAGCTGATTCCGTTATCCGAAGTTCAATAGACTTCCTGTTTTTTTCGGATAGAATATACGGGCATGATAACTAGAGGAGAAATTGATGGAAAAAAAGATTCTGTTTTTCGATATTGACGGAACACTAATTGAAAACCGTAAAGGAATTAGCGAAATTCCAAGCGGCGCGATGGAAATGCTCAAGAAGATTCAAAGCGCTGGCAACCTGCTGATGATTTCAAGCGGCAGACCGAAGGCAATGCTGCCCCAAGTCGTGCTGGATGCTGGCTTTGACGGCTTCGTGCTAGCCAACGGAGGCTATGTCGAAGTAGAGGAAAAGTCAATCTATGAAGAGCGAATGGACTATGATGCTCTGAAAAAAGTCGTGGACCTGATCAAGGGACTCGATTGCGAGTATATGCTGGAAACCACGCAGAATATCTATCTTGATCCACAGTTCCATGTATTGCATGACTTCTTCTTCCGATTCGGCCATGATATTTTCATCCAAGATTTTGATGAAGAAAGCGTATTAAAAGAAACGATCAAGCTGGAGATCAACGTGACCGATTCGAAACGCGAGCAGGTTGAAAAAGCTGTGGGCGAATCGTTCGACTATGATATTGCGTTTGACTCGCACGGTACGGATAATGCGTTTGAAATTTATTCGCCCTCTTTGTCCAAGGCAATCGGGATTCAGAAAGTTTTGGATTACTGTGGCGTGTCAAAAGAAGACACCTATGGATTTGGCGATGGCACGAATGATATCGAAATGATTGAATTTTGCAACATAGGTGTTGCGATGGGAAATGCGGTGCAGTCTTTAAAGGATGTGGCGGACATCGTCTGCAAGCCGATTGAGGAAAATGGTCTGGAAGAAGTTCTCAAAATGCTTTTTCCACAACTGGCATAAGACTTTTGAAAAGGCGAAACAAACTGGGTGAGCTGGTGAGTTTCGCTTTTTCTTCTCTATGGCAGTCAGAATGAAAATCGATTTCATTTTTAAAGAGAAAAACAAAAAAAATCGTCATATGATCAGAAACGGAGCTGCAGACTTTAACAAGTCGATAGACATGGCTAATTTGATTCTGTCAATAATGAAAAGATAATTCATTCCATTTGTTGACGATGGTATACTAAATAAGATATTTATGAAAAAAATTTGTATAGCAACCGGGGGAACTGGAGGACATATCTATCCAGCTTTAGCCCTCGCCCAAATATGGAAAGAAAAAGAACCCGATACAGAAATTATCTTTATCGGTAATGATAACCGCATGGAATCCAAGATTGTTCCGGAAGCAGGATACCGGTTTCTGCCGGTTCATGCGATGGGACTGACCGGAGATATCTGGCACAAGATCAAAGCCGTCCAGCTGATGTTCAAAGCGAAAAAGCAGGCGAAAAAATATCTGCGTCAGGAAAAACCGGACCTTGTGATCGGCTTTGGAGGATATGTCTGTGCGCCTGCTGCCATGGCTGCTCATGATCTGCATATTCCGATTATGCTGCATGAACAGAACTCGGTAGTCGGAAAAGCCAATCAGGTTGTCGCCCGTTATGCGAGCGGAATTGTCACCTGCTACGCGAAGGCAACACAGTTTTTTACGGAAAAAAAGCGCAATGTGCGCGAACTCGGAAATCCGCGTGCCTCACTTGCGGCGCGTGTGACCCGTGATGAAGACTACTTCAGAGAACTTGGTCTGGATCCTGAACTCAAAACGGTCATGATCGTAATGGGAAGTCTTGGCAGTTCTTCAATTAACGAATTAATGCAGGATGCTTTGTCCAAAGTGGATCCTTCACTGCAGATTCTCTATGTCTGTGGCAAGGACAACGATGGTGATTTGCATCTCTTTGATGCGTTTAAAAATGTTCATACTGTACCCTATGTAGATGCCTTACGTATCTATGCGATGCTTGATGGAATTATCTGTCGGGCAGGGGCAACTACGCTTGCCGAACTGACTGCACTTGGAGTGCCGGCAATTATTATTCCGAGCCCTTATGTAACGGAAAACCACCAGTACTACAATGCGAAAAACCTTTCGGATCGCGGTGCTGCACTGCTGCTTGAAGAAAAAGACCTGAATGCCGATTCGCTTGCCAGCGCAATTGTGACAGGATTCATGGATGAAGAAAAACGTCTGTCCTTAAAGGAAAATGCCTGGAAGATGGGCACCCGCAATGCCGGCAGCGACATTGTCGAATGGGGCGATCAGATCATCGCACAGCACAAAGGGGCTTAGTATGATTGACAAGGCCCGGCTTGAACCGTTCGGCGCAGTGTCCTGTGCAGTTTCGATGAAACACCATACAACCTATAAAATCGGTGGTGTCGCAGATTTTATGGTTGAAGCTTTTGAATTTGAATCCCTGCGCAAACTAATCCGTTTTCTCAATGAAGAACAGGTGCCCTGGCTGATTCTTGGTAATGGCAGTAATGTTCTGATTGATGATGTCCCATTTCACGGGGTCGTCATTTCACTGAGAAAGTATTTTAACGAATTCCAGTTTGAACAGAATATTCTTACCGCCCAGGCGGGATGTTCGCTGATCGCACTGAGTGTCGAAGCGATGAAGCGATCGCTCTCCGGTCTCGAATTTGCGTCCGGAATTCCCGGCAGCATCGGCGGTGGAATCTATATGAATGCAGGAGCATATCTTTCCGATTTATCCGAAATTCTGATCGATGTCACGGTTTTAAAAGATGGCGAGATCGTAACCATGACAAAGGAAGAGCTCGGATTTACCTACCGGCATTCGCATTTCCAGCGTCACAAGGACTGGGTTGTCCTGGCAGCCCGTTTCCGGCTCGAAAGTAAGTCGCAATCTGAAATTCAGGAGACAATGGATCGCCGTAAACAGCGACGGCTGACAACGCAGCCTGTTTCCAGGCCTTCCGCCGGATCCGTTTTCCGCAATCCGGAAGGAACGAATGCCTGGCGCATCGTGGACCAGCTCGGATACCGGGGAAAGTCCATCGGCGGGGCAGTAGTGAGCCCGATCCATTCCAATTTTATTGTCAATGACGGAAACGCCACCGCACGGGATGTGGATCGTCTGATTCGCAGTATTCAGCGCGATGCGTGGAATAAGTACGGAATTAAACTGATTACAGAGGTAGAAAGGATCAACTGGCATGGCGAACAGGAAGAAATTGCTTAAGAAAAATAAGCAGCCGAAAGTTAAAAAATTCCAGTCGCTAGCCGCATGGAAAAAAGTCGGCTGCGGTTTGCTCGTCCTTGCGGTCGTGTCCTTAGGAGTTTACTGCTTTTCACCATACACGAGAGTAACTGCTCTGGTCTGCACTGGAAATTACTACTACACCCCTCAGCAGATTTACAGAATTGCCGATTTATCCGTGAATAACCGCACATTCACTGTGCCGGAAAGCGATGTAGAACAGAAACTGACCGAAGATCCGCTGATTGAATCGGCGGATGTCTACAAGGATGGTCAGAATATCAATATCGATGTCAATGAAAAAATGATCATCGGTTACTATGAAGAGAACGGCGCCAACTACCTTGTTTCTTCAACAGGTGAGCGCATCAAAGTCGAAAATGAAACAGAACTGCGTTCATTAATTCATTTTCCGCTGATGGCGGATCTTCCATCGGAAACGATTGATGCGATCGCGAAACAGGTCAGCACGCATTCCGATAAGCTTACCCGTGAAGTATTTGAAAAGATTGCGGAGATTCTCCCGTGGCAGGAAAGCTATGACAAGAATATGCTCAAGCTTGTGCTGCAGGATGGAAATACGGTATTTACCTCGATTCCGTCCCTGTTCATGATCAGTGCCTACCAGCAGGTTCTGAACAATCTGCAGGGAGAAAATGTCTGCTTCCTTTTTGACGGTGCGAATGGCGTGATCAATAAAGTCGCATGTTCGTATATGTATCTATCTCAGGAAGAACGTGCAGAAAACCGTGAAATTCCTAAGAGCGTCCTCAATCCTGAACTGTATCCGCATGAAGACAGTAAAGAACAGGAAGAAACAGCACAACCTTCAGTTGAAACGCCGGCAGCCGATCCGGCTAATCCGCAGGTTCCGGCTGATCTCGGTTCAATCGGGGACTGGGAAGCTTCAGCGGTTGACGGAATTCAGTATTCACCATCTACGGGACTTTTCTATTCGAATGCAGATGGTATCTACTATACTTATGATTCCGCATCGGATACTTTCTATCCCTACTAGGCTACGTTGACTGGATCAACGATATTTAAGGCAAAAATGAACGGTTTCAAATTCGGGAAATTCGCATGAAAGCCCGTGTCTGAAACCGTTTTATTATCGGGGGATAGAGAAGAATATCCCAATAGACACAGACAAATGAATCTGTTGTTTTTATTTTGCCCGGAAATTGCTTATAATATGAAATGACATTTTATGTCCGCAAAAATCCGGATACTCGCCAATCCTGCCTGACAGGTGAGGATAGAATCTGCAGGCTGAAGTAAAACGGACTGAGGGAAAACCGGATCGGATTCTGTAAATCAAAAATTTAAGCGTGTCTGAAAAGACAGAAATGATGGCGGAATCTGAATTTAATATGGAATATAAGTCATATTTTATATAACGTATTGTGAACGATCAAAAATAGATCAACAAGGATCGTACTGGAGGAAATATGCCGATTCAAAAATCTACCGAATATGGAACAATTGATATTTCTTTAGAAGCAGTTGCCAACCTTGCCGGCGGCACTGCCACTGAATGCTATGGAATCGTCGGAATGTCCAGTCAGAAACTGCTTAAAGACGGTTGGGCTGAACTTCTCAGAAAAGAAAACTATTCTCGCGGTGTTATTGTCCGCCAGGACGGAAATTCTTTAATTCTTGACCTTTATGTTGTGGCATTACAGGGTATCCGCATTTCTGAAGTGATGCTTGCCGCCCAACAGCGTGTGCGCTATACCATTGAGAAAAATCTCGAGGTGAAAGTAGAAGCCGTGAATATTTTTGTTCAGGGTGTTCGCACTGTAGAGTAAGGAGACTGCTTCATGGAAAGAATTGATGGGAAACTTTTTAAAGAGATGCTGCGTTCAGGCATGAATTCTCTTGCCAATAACCAGGCAAGAATCGATGCACTGAACGTCTTTCCTGTACCGGACGGAGATACAGGAACAAACATGTTTTTAACTTTCTCCAACGGAGTAAAAGAAGCTTTAAAATGCAATGAAGAAGCTGTCGGCGCAATTGCCAAAGTTCTCTCCCGCGGCCTGCTGATGGGTGCGCGCGGTAACTCGGGTGTTATCACCTCCCAGATTTTCCGCGGATTCTATCAGGCTATTGCAGATTTAGATGAAATGGATGCGATGCAGCTTGCCAGTGCTTTAGTCAATGGAAGCCGCGTTGCCTACAAAGCCGTTATGCGTCCGGTCGAAGGTACAATCCTGACCGTCGTTCGCGAAGCTGCTGACTATACTTATGCATACTGCGCAACTGAAAATGTAACAGACTGCACGACAGTGATGCAGAAAATGGTAGAAGAAGCCAAGATTTCTCTGGATACTACACCGGATTTACTGCCGGTTTTAAAAGAAGTCGGTGTCGTTGACTCCGGTGGTGCTGGTCTTGTCTCCATTTTTGAAGGTATGACGGCAGCACTTGAAGGTAAACCTGTTGAACTGGAAAGCAGCTCTGCTCCGGTTGATCACGAACCAAGCAATCAGGCAAAAATCGAAAGTGAAGACGAATTCGGTTTCTGTACTGAATTTATCCTGCAGCTGAGTGATCAGGGAGAAAAGAACTTCTCCGAAAACAGCTTCAAGGAAGAACTCGCTACAATCGGTAACTCCATTGTCTGCGTACAGGATGAAGATATCGTTAAAGTTCATGTTCATACATTGACACCTGCTGTTGCGATCAAAATGGGCAGACGTCAGGGGCGATTCATTAAACTGAAAGTCGAAAACATGACTGATCAGCATGAAGAAATTCTGCTCAAGGAAAGCGAAGCTGAAACAAAAGCCGCTCCTAAAGCTGAACACAAAAAATACGGTCTGATTACCGTTGCTGCCGGTGATGGTATTAAAGACATGTTTAAAGAACTGCGTGTGGATGTGGTCATTTCCGGCGGTCAGACTATGAACCCGTCCACGGAAGACTTCATCTCCGCAATCGAGAAAATGAACTGTGACCACATCTTCATTTTCCCGAACAACTCGAATATCGTCATGGCTGCCCAGCAGGCAGCGCAGGTTATGGAAGACCAGGATGTTCATGTTCTTCCGGCTAAAACCATCCCGCAGGGAATTTCCGCATGCGTCATGTTCAACCCGGATGCTGAACTCGAAGACAACCTTGCTGAAATGACTTCCGCTATTGAAAACGTCAAGAGCGGTGAAGTCACTTATGCAATCAAGGATACAACTTATGAAGGTCTGCCGATCAAAGCCGGCCAGTACATGGGTATCCTTGGGAAAGCCATCGTCGATGCACAGCCGGATATGATGGATGTAACGAAGAAACTTCTCTCCGACATGCTCGATGAAGATTCTGAACTGGTTACTCTGATCTACGGTGAAGATGCTACAGAAGAACAGGCTGAAGAATTAGCTGCTTATGTTGAAGAAAACAGCGATGCCGAAGTGGAAATCCACGAAGGTAAACAGCCGGTTTACTCCTTCATCATCGGTGTTGAATAGAATTTCTGTATCACAGAACAAAACAGAATAAACGAACAGACGAGGTTAAAGCCATCCGATATGGCAGACACCTCGTTTTTTCGTTGCGCGGAATTCAGAAAGTTGATGAAACATCAGGATATTCTTAGATAACATATATCGATTTAACTATAAATTTCGTCGATACATTTCATGTCGGAAAAACGGCTGAAAGCGCTAAAATAATTGAGGATAATCATGAATATGAGTTATATTGAATGTGATAAAGCAAATGCCTTTTCAATCACTGTTTAAAGGGAGACGGAAATCAGAAAGTCCTGAATTCCAGAGCAATTTTGAATTCAGAACTTTACGGTCCGTTTCAAGTCTGATCCATTCAGTTCTCAGTCTGATCCTGAAAATTTTAAATTGCTGCAAAATGAAATTCCTGAAGGTTCGATCTGTTTATAAAAGCAGAGAAGAGGCATTCGCATCATAATCCAAGAAGGAAAGGGGAATTACGTATGAGTTTTCCAAAAGGTTTTTACTGGGGCGGAGCTACTGCTGCAAACCAGTATGAAGGCGGCTGGAACGAAGGCGGACGCGGTCCGGCTTTAACAGACTTCACTACAGGAGGCAGCGTTAAGGAACGCAGAAAAGTAACCTGGATCGACAAGGATGGCAAAGGTCATGCCACTGATGGCATTCCTTTCGATGATTCACTTCCTGAAGAAGGCGCACACTATGCAACATTAGACGGTTATCTCTATCCGAACCGTGAAGCAACAGACTTCTATCATCATTACAAGGAAGATATCCGCCTGTTTGCCGAAATGGGCTTCAAAATGTTCAGAATGTCCATCTCCTGGTCGAGAATCTTCCCGACAGGAGAAGAAGACGAACCGAATCAGGCAGGTCTCGATTTCTACCGCGATGTATTTACCGAATTGAAAAAATACGGAATCGAACCACTGGTTACCATCCACCACTTCGATACCCCAATCGCATTAGTTGAAAAATACGGCGACTGGCAGGATCGTGTTTACATTGACCTCTTCGTGAAATACTGCAAAACCATTTTCACGGAATACAAAGGTCTCGTTAAATACTGGCTGACTTTCAACGAAATCAACAATACGCTTCATGTCATGAACATGTTTGGGGATGGCATTCCGGATGAGGAATACAAAAAACGTCTGACTCACCTGCATTATCAGTTTGTAGCCAGCGCAAAAGCTGTTCAAATCGGTCATGAAATTGATCCGGAAAACATGATCGGATGCATGCTCGGTGGTGCAATCACATATCCACATACCTGCGATCCGCAAGATATGCTCAAAAATCAGCAGGCAATGGAAGAAAACTTCTGGTATTGCGGCGATGTTCAGTGCATGGGTGAATACTCTCCGTTTGCTAAACGGATTTGGAAAGAACACGGCGTTACAGATCTCGATATCACAGAACAGGATAAGATCGATCTGAAAAAAGGAAAAGTGGATATGTTCACTTATTCCTACTACATGACCAACAACGTGACCACCCATGAGACCGAAGACAAAGTTAACGGCAACTTCTCTGCCGGCATCCGCAACCCGTATCTGACTTACTCCGATTGGGGCTGGGCTCTTGATCCAACAGGTCTGCAGTACTCTTTGGAGATGATTTATGATCGCTACCGCATTCCGGTGATGGTTGTTGAAAACGGACTCGGTGCTTACGACACCGTGGAAGAAGATGGATCCATTCATGATGATTATCGGATCGACTACTTCATTCCGCATATTCAGGCAATGTCCAATGCAATCGACAACGGCGTAGATCTGATCGCTTACACAACCTGGGGCTGCATTGACTTAGTCAGCGCCGGAACGGGTGAAATGAGAAAACGCTATGGTTTCATCTACGTCGACAAGAACGATGATGGAACTGGCGACATGTCTAGACGTCCGAAAGATTCCTTCTACTGGTATAAAAAAGTCATTGAATCCAACGGTGAAGATTTAAGTAAATAAAATTGTTCTTTGCAAGGCTGCATGGTTCGCATTCGAAACACTGTAGCCTGTTTTGATTATTGGATAATGATGCTTTTTTAGCGCAAACAATCTAGAAAGCCGTTGCATTTACGATAATCGTAAAGACTTTAGTCGTGTTCAAAAAGGATGAAATACGAAAAAAAAACGACAATCTATTTCAGAGCATGATAAACTGAATACAGTATTGTTCATAGCATTACAGGAGGATAGATATGAAATATTCCATTGGAATCGATATTGGAGGCTCCAATACTCGAGTTGCGGTAATCGATGAAGATTTGAATCTGGTTGACCGCATTCAGTTCAAAACGAATGCGGAAGATCCTGATGCAACTCTCAAGAAAATCGCATCCGTGATTTCAACGTTCGACAAGGAATTTGTCGGAATTGGTGTTTCTTGCCCTGGACCATTGGATCTGGAAACTGGCTACATTCTTCGCACTCCAAACCTGGGTGAAAAATGGTGGGCTCTTTCCATTCCAGGAACAATTGCTGAATTGACTGGTCTTCCATGCTATCTGGAAAACGACGCCAATTTGGCAGGTCTTGCAGAAGCTGTTGTCGGTGAAGGCAAGGACAAGGAATATGTACAGTTCCTGACGATTTCTACTGGTGTAGGTTCCGGACAGGTTGTACACAAACAGATCGTTGACGGTGCTCATGGCTTCGCTCATGAAATCGCCGACTGCATCGTATGGCAGGATGGACCGGTTCATGGCAGTCTGAAAAAGGGTGCCATTGAAGCAGTCAGCTCCGGTACAGCAATCACAACACGTGCACGCAATGCAGGTCTTGATGTTGCTCATGCCGGTGAAGTTAATGATCTCGCAGTTGCAGGAAACGACACTGCTAAACAGATCATGGCTGAAGCAAAAGAATATCTTGCTAATATGATCGCAACGATTATTGCGATTACTGACCCGGAAATCGTCATTCTCGGCGGTTCTGTTGCAATGAAGACAGAGGGCTTTGTTGAAGAAATTCAGGCTCTTGTAAAAGACAAAGTCTTCCCGACAGTTGCACCTTACGTTGATATCAGACGTTCCACATTATCTGAAGATTCTGGTTTGATCGGTGCTGGCTATTTAGCATTCTCTAAAGCTGCTGAAAAAGCTGAAGCTTAAAAGCAATTAAAATATCTCCGGAAGACTGAGTGGTGTTTTGGCTGATTCTGGTGACAATCAGTGCGAATATCATTCCGATACCGAAGGGACGCGGGTTCGACTGGCGGTATTCTAAAAGCTGAATAAAGCTGATTTATCCATAATTCAAAGATTAGACGTGCAGGAAATCAGGTCGAATTACCTGACTCTCCTGCATTTTTTGTTTTTCCGTGACATAGGGGAAAGTTAAAAAAAGCGGGGAATCTCCGCAGAAAAATTATTCGTTTTTACAGCCGCAGATGTTATTGAGTTCGAGCCATTCATCCGTGCCGGAAAAACCGTATTTTAAATAGACCGGACGGCCGAGCTTTGATGCACCTAGCCACAGCTTTTCGACTTCACGAGTCTTTGCCTCTTCCACAAGCAGATCGAGCATATGCGTGGCAATGCCTTGCTTACGGTATCGAGGATTTGTATACATGTTGGTAATATAGCCTTTAATGCCGCTTCTGTTGGTGTAGGTAGGCGGAAATTCATAGAACACAATGGCAGCTGTGGCGACAGTTTCAGCCTGATCCACTCCTAGCCATTCCACTAGAGAACGGTCCGCAAAACGGTTACGGAAAAACTGGTATAATTCCTCATCGATTTCGATATCGGGCGAGATGCCTTCATCTATAAGCTGTTTTTTGCGCAGTAGTACAAGCTGGTCGATATCTTCAATAGTTGCAAGTCGGTAGTTCATGGTCATCCTCCTGTTTCTGCTTTAGTATAACGGTTGCCGCAGAAGTAAAGCACGATTAGCGGAAAAATAAATCATATTGATTTGCCTACGGATTCATATGAAAAGTGATCAGAATCGACGAGTAGAGTCGTCAGCTTATTCCTGCTTTTTCTTCCTGAAGACGAAAAATTGGAAACGTATCCATTTTATGGGATTTCCCTTTATCGATCTTGAAAAAACGCAAAAAACTAGTAATGTCAGACAAAAGAAGTGAATTACGGTAAAGTGATCTCAAACGCGGCTTTGCGGATCTGAGAGGTTAGAGAATGGTATATATCACCAGTGACATTCACGGCGCATTCGATATACATAAAATTAATCCACGCGAATTCATCCCCGGGCAGACGATGACCGAAGATGATTATCTAATAATCTGTGGCGATTTTGGCTGTATCTGGGATGGCGGTAGCTCTGATCAGTTCTGGTTAAACTGGTTTGAAAGCTTACCTTGGACAACACTTTTTATCGATGGAAATCATGAGAACTTTGACGTACTTGCACGCTATCCGGTAGTCGACTGGAACAAAGGTAAGGCAAGACAGATCCGTTCGAATGTATATATGTTAATGCGTGGCGAACGTTACGAATTCGCAGGTAAAAGCTGGTTAGCACTCGGCGGCGGCTTCAGTCATGACCGGTCTTTACGTAAAAAAGGTGTGAACTGGTGGGATGAAGAAATTTTCTCCCGCGAAGAAGCTGAACATGCCTATGCCACCATGGCTAAGCATGACTGGAAAGTCGATGTCGTCCTGTCTCACGATGTGTTCAGTGCGCATCCGCTGGCCAAAAAATACAGTCCGGATATGGCGAACTATTCTAGTGACCGTGTTCAGCAGAATGAATTCCTTGAACAGATGCGTAAGAAACTGGATTACAGAATCTGGTTTGCGGGTCATTATCACGTAGACCGTCTGGATTACTTTGATGACAAACCATGTGTGGTTTTATTCGATACTGTGGAAGAAGTCGATAATCTGATTGAAAAAGCCAACAACCATCAGGAACTGTGCTGAACAGGTAAGAATCAACATATTATTGTTCCACTGCAGGAAGCTGTATTCAGGTTATGGCTTCCTTTTTTCGTGCTTAAAAAGAAAAACGGGAGGGGAAAGGTGAACGCAAAAAAGAGTTACGGTCAGGTATACATCCCTTTGCGTAACTCTCTTAGAATTCTGTAAAGATGTTTGAGATACCGAGTCCCTTTAGTGTGAGGTTAATAATGATCTGAATTAATCAAGATCAATAATGTCGCCAAGGTTTTCGTTAACTGTTTTAACTAAAGTATCGAAAGAATTGTTGAAACGGTTCTGATCGTTTTCGTTTAATGGCAGAGTCAGGATCTGAGTTGCGCCATCACTTCCTACAACTGTAGGTGTAGAGATGAAGTAACCAGTTTTGCCGTATTCACCATTCTGATAAGCGGAGATTGGCAGAATGCAGCGTTCGTTGTTCAGGATTGCGGTGACGATCCGTTTCAATGCAAGACCGATACCATAGTAAGTAGCTTTTTTCAGATCGATGATTTTGTAAGCTTTGTCGCGGACGTCGATATAAACGTTCTGAAGCTGCATTAAGGAAATGTTGTTTTCATCCAGGTATTCGAGCAGGGATTTGCATCCGATGTAGCTGTTTGTCCAGCTGACGAAGGAAGAGTCGCCATGTTCCCCTAAGATGTAAGCATGGATGTTGGATGGTGCGAAGCCGAGCAGGTCAGACAGTTCAACACGCAGACGTGCAGTATCCAGTACAGTACCGGAACCGATTACGTGTTCTTTTGGCAGACCGGAAGCTTTCCATGCAACATAAGTCATGATATCAACTGGGTTGTTGGCAACAACGAGGATACCATCGAATTTGTTGGCTTTTAACTGTTCGCAGACACCTTTAGTGATGTTGGCATTGATTTTAACCAGTTCCAGACGGGACTGACCAGGTTTCTGAGCTGCACCAGCAGTTAAGACAACGATGTTGCAGAATTCAGCATCAGCATAAGTACCAGCATAGACCTTCATTTTTGTGTCAGCATAAACGAGACCATCGGATAAGTCCATAGCTTCACCGCGTGCTTTGTCTTCGTTTACGTCAACGAGAACAAGTTCATCAATTCCTTTTTCATGCAGTAAGGAATAGGCAAAGGACATACCTACAAATCCTGTTCCGACCAGCATGAGTCTTCTTTTTGAAATCTTATCTTGAGACATCTTTAAATAATTCCTCCTGTTTTTAATATTATTACACGTTTACCATTCAGTTTGTTGCAGAAAACTGAATATTATCCAAAAAATTGAGAGTGCTTTCTCAAATTCAGAATGTCCCGGAATGCCTTAAAAAAGCATAAATATGAGGGATTATTGAGTTTTCAGCGATCGCAGAATCTATTTGAAAGGATAGAAAGGTCCTGTCCGGTTCTTTTCAGAAAGAACTAGACAGGACTTAATTTATTCGTTTTTCGATATATCTCTAAATCAGTAACTCATATTTTTGGTCTGTTCACTGACTTCGTTGTTTTCGAGATCGACAACTACTGTCTGCTGCTTGCCGTCACGTTCGATCACCATTTCAACCTGGTCACCGATCGCATGCTTTTTAAGGATCTGTTTAACCTCATTGGATTGAGTAATTTCCTGACCGTCAAAGGAGAGAATGCGGTCACCGACTTTTAAGCCGGAACGGTCTGCTGTACCACCCTCAACGACCTGAACGATGTAGACACCCGGTTGAAGATCGCTGCTCTGACCGAAGTAAGCGGCATCGGAAACCTGCTGTAAAGTCACATTCAGGACAGGGCGGGAAGTGACACGTCCGTTTTCAATGAGTTCCTGAATGACATTCGTGACATCGGAGATCGGAATGGCAAAGCCCAAACCTTCGATTTCGCTGCTGGCATTCTTTGCATTGACAATCCCGATCAGGTTGCCGCTGACATCAAATAATCCGCCGCCGGAGTTACCCGGATTAATTGCGGCATCTGTCTGCAGCAGAGTCATCGTTTCGTTGTTGATTGTAATTTCACGTCCCACTGCGGAGATAATACCTGTTGTAACAGTACCGCCTAAAGAGCCGAGCGGGTTACCGATTGCGATGGTTGCTTCACCGACCTGAATGGCTTCGGAATCACCGATAGCAGCCGGAGTTAAATTCGTCGCATCGATTTTAATTACGGCAATGTCAGTCTGCGGATCGGTTCCGATCAGAGTTGCCGGGTATTCTGTTCCGTCCATGGTTTTTACGGTGATGGAACTTGCTCCGTCAATTACGTGGTTGTTGGTGATAATGTAGCCATCTGCAGAGTAGATGACGCCGCTTCCGGCACCCTGGGAGATGTACTGACCGAAAATTGAGTTTCCGGAAGAAACAGATTCGGTTGCAATTTCAACAACGGACGGGCGAAGTTTCGCGACGACATCGGAGACATCCATTGCGGTAATATTAATATTGGAGCTCGGGCGGGTGTTTGTGTTATTGTTTGGCGCCTGTTCGATCAGAGTCGGAGTCTCGGTCATCTGGTGCTGCGCCATGCGGGTACCGGCGTAAGCGGCACCGCCACTGAGTAATACGGTAGAAATACCAATCGCACTCACAATAGCAATTGCCGTCGAATTACGCATCGGGCGACGGGATTTGTTTGTATGTGGAGCCTTTGGTGGAGTTGTTGTAGACATATGTAAACTGTTCCTGCATCCTTTCTTAAAATTGAATTCCAAATGTTTTATCATAGAAGATGGAATTCAAAGTATTCATTGGATCGATCAGATGGATCACAGAACCAATGGTCTTTTTTTCTATGTACGGTTTCAGTATAGTAGGCAATTTCAAAACAAAGTTAAAGGATGCCCGACTGAAATCGCCAAATCGCTTATTGGATATTTCGCATTTTTGGAGTTAAGTGATTTTTGAATTCCAATAAATGCTATACTAATAGTGATTAGTCAGGAGAGATTGCATTATGCCAACAAAAAGTACCGCTGCAAAATCAACTAAATCTAAGGCAGCAAAAACGGTAAAGAAAACAGCTACCCCAAAAAAAGCTGCTTCTAAATGTGCCCCAAAAACAACTGCTAAAAAAGCAGTAACTAAAACAACAACAACAACTAAAAAGGCTCCAAAAATGACAGCTGCAAAACTTGCAAAAGCTGCTATGGCAAGCCGTATTGAACTCGCTAAAAAATCAGCAGAAGAGAATAACGCTCAGGTTAACCTCACTGCTCGTTCCTTAAAAGATTCTGCAATCGCTGCAAAGGATTATAAGAAACCTGAAAGAAAAGCAGCAACGAAAGCAGAAGCTAAAAAACCGGCTAAGAAAGCCAGCAAGAAACTCGTATACAACGGATTACCGACTGTACGCGGCAAGGACTATGCTAAAGTCGTTGCTGAACGACAGGCTAGCGCTGCAATGGCAAGCCGTGTCGCTTTAGCCGAGAAAGCACTCAAATCCAGCATCAGAGAAACTGAAGAACCGAAACCAGTTAAAAAAGCTGCAAAGAAAGCTTCTAAACCAGCCGCTAAAAAGGCGAAAAAAACAGTAGCTAAAACGATGAAAGCTGTAGATCCTGTAACTGCTGCAAAACTGAGCCGTACTGAACTTGCTAAGAAATCCGTAGAAGAAAACCATGCTCAGAACAACCTGTCTGCACGCTCCAAAGCAGATGGCGCTAAAGCTGCAAAAGGATTCAAGAAACCAGTTCGCAAACCAGTAGAAAAACCTGCTGAAGATTCTGCAAAAGCAGAAATGGAAGCAATCGTCAACGAAATGAATGCCGGCGCACGCATTATGGCGATGATTGAAGAAGTACCGGGCGTTCCTTTCGAAGAAACAATCAAAGCTGTTCAGGATAAGGCTGCAAAAGCAAGCCGTGCTGCATTAGCAAATAAGAAGGTGACCACCGTGGGAAACAAACCTCAGTTATCTGAAGAAACCGAAAGATTCTACAATGACCTTGATGATTACACCATGATCGAAATGTTCAACGCCTTAGGTGTTGACGTGAGTCTCGATTCCTTAAAAGATCAGCTGTCCGTTGCTCTCGATATCGAAGCTCTGATCGAATCCTATCTCGATAAAGCTGAAGAAACAGGCAAAGGTTACACATTCGAAAAAGACGGCTTCGACGTTACCGTCATTCCGTTCCTCTGCAGACGCGTAGCAGCAACATTACCGAACAAAGCTCAGGACAACGTTTCCTTAGCAAAGAAAATCAATGAAGACGTTAAACGTATTCTGATCAATGAAGGCATCAACGATGCTGCAATCTACAACGATTTAATGGACGATGTCCGCAAGATCCTTGTATATGCACAGCGCAATGGTGTGACTACTCTTGCAGAAGTTCAGAACGTTATTCCGGCTGACTTACCAGCATTAGTTGACCGTTTCATGACAGTTGCCTATACAATCCTTCCGGGATGGCAGTATAACGACGTTAAATACTACGAAGGCTTCATTTACGCTGTAATGGCACAGTTCGAAGACCTCGTTGGTGAACAGAACCGTGCCATGATGGACGTTGCCGATCTGTACATCAAACACGGCGACTACCAGAAAGGTAACGTCGATTACGGTTACGTATTACGTGAAAACCAGCTCAAAGATCAGATCTACTTCCGCTTTGCCAGCGTTTATGAACCATTTGATCCGCAGCGCGCAAAGAACATTGCTCAGGATGCTTTACGTGTAATTGATGATCGTTATGATTATCATCAGAAAATCGTTGATATTCTGAATAAATAAGTCTTTATTTACACTTCATTTTTAAAAATCGGGTAAAATAAAACGGCTAAAGTCTATTGCGTGATCAATAGGATAAGAAATGAGGGAAGCATATGTCATCATCACCAATTCCACAATGGGTTTTCTCTTGTTTGGATCAATACTCAAACTGCGCATGCGGAATCCGTATTGTGAAAAAACTGGGAAAAGAAGGGATTCTTGAAGAACTCGAAAAAAGAGGCTATCCCTGTGAACTGGAAATTATCGCCGATCCGAAAGATACAAGCGAATTTCCGGAAGACGGAACATATATTGTTACGTTGAAGACCACGAAGCCAGCAAGAAACACAAATGAAGAAACAGAAGAAGAATAATTAACATTCGACTTCCAAAGGCAATCCGACATGATCGCGGGTTGCCTTTTTTTCAAATCCGGACAAGGCAAGACATGTTTGGAGAGAAGATGAATATGGTAGAATATGAGCTAACAGGAGAAACACTATGGCAAAAAAGAAAGCAGCGTCAGCAGCAAGCGTGCTGATGAAACAGGTGGCAAAGAAAGAGAATAAACAGGAAATCAATCAGGATCCTGGTGAACTTGTCCTCTGCAAAGTAGAAATTGAACAGCTGAAAAACGAAAATGCCCATCTTGCTAAAACAAGAACAGGCTGGATGGTCACCGCAATTATTCTGTTTGCGCTCTTCGTGATTACACTTGGTTTAAAACTTGCATAATGAATACTGTGCCACTGATCGAATCAGAAAAAACGGTCAGTGGTTTTCTTATGCCGGTAATTGAGTTCGATCGGATGTTGCATGGACATCAAAAGGGAAGAAAGGTATTGAAAACATACAGACGAATGTAAAATTCCGTTGTAAGAGAATGAAAAATTGAAAACCACAGGTGAGCTGTTTAAGATGAAACAATGTGAGGAAATAACTATGAAAATTCAAATGAGCACTCCGTTAGTTGAGATGGACGGGGATGAAATGACCCGTGTTCTCTGGAAACAGATCAAGGAAATTTTATTAGAGCCTTTTATTGACTTAAAAACAGAATATTACGATTTATCTCTTGTCGAAAGAGAAAAAACAAAAGACCAGGTAACCATTGATGCCGCCAATGCGAACAAACGTTTAGGTGTTGCCGTAAAATGCGCCACCATTACGCCAAATGCGCAGCGTGTCGAAGAATACAATTTAAGCCAGATGTGGAAATCCCCGAACGGAACAATCCGTGCTATTCTTGATGGTACAGTTTTCCGTAAACCGATCATGGTTGACGGAATTTCCCCGTGCGTACGCAACTGGGAAAAACCGATTACCATTGCCCGTCATGCGTTCGGCGATGTCTATCGTGCCAGTGAAATCCGCGTTGACAGACCGGGTGTCGCAAAGCTTGTCTTCCAGGCAGAGGACGGAACAGAAACTGTAGAAGAAATCGCAACATTCACCGGTCCGGGTGTTCTGCAGGGACAGTTCAACAAAGACGATTCCATCAAATCGTTTGCGCGCAGCTGTTTTGAATTTGCGCTTTCGAGCCATGAAGATTTATGGTTTTCAACCAAGGATACGATTTCCAAGAAATACGATCATCGTTTCAAGGATATTTTCCAGGAAATCTATGATGAAGAGTATAAGGAAAAGTTCGAAGCTGAAGGATTAGAGTACTTCTATACGCTGATCGATGACGCGGTGGCCCGTATTATCCGTTCCAAAGGCGGCATGATCTGGGCATGCAAGAACTATGATGGCGATGTCATGTCCGACATGGTTTCCACCGCTTTCGGCTCTCTGGCGATGATGACTTCTGTTCTTGTTTCTCCCGAAGGAAACTACGAATATGAAGCAGCCCATGGTACAGTGACCCGTCACTACTATAAATATCTCAAAGGCGAAGAGACATCCACCAACCCGGTCGCAACAATCTTTGCGTGGAGCGGAGCATTAAAAAAACGCGGCGAATTCGACAATCTGCCTGAATTAATGCGCTTTGCGGACAATCTTGAAGCTGCAACTCTTCAGACAATTGAAGAAGGCGAAATGACCGGTGACTTAGTCGGTCTGTGGAATAACAAAGCGGTTGAAGCAAGAAAACTGAATTCCACCCAGTTCCTTGAAGCGATCGCAAAACGTCTTGCGGCTAAACAGGCTGCATAATTCTGATCGGTACTGACTGAAATTCGGATCAGAAATACGACTTAAAACATAATGAAAAAGGAGAAGCGGCTGCTTCTCCTTTTGTGCGTTCAGGAACAATTTATTCACTTTGAATTTATTCCGTTGTCTGGCGGGGAACGAGTTCAATCGGGATATAAATACGGTCTTCTTCAACTTCCACACCTTCAATCAGTTTTAATAAAGCGCTGCAGGCGGACTGGGCAAGTTCATCGGGATGACGCTCAATCGTGGAAATGGAAGGGGACGGCAGCTGGGAATAGGAAGAATTGTTGACGCCGATCACGCGGACTTCTTCCGGAACTTTAATTCCGGCTTCTTTTAAGGAACAGATCGCTCCGTAGGCAAGTTCATCGCTCGCGCAGACGACACCGTCAAATGGCAGTCCGGTACGGATGAATGCATCAATCAGCTGTCTTGCGGCTTCATGACCGTCGCTGTGTTCCTTCTGTTTGAGGACGTAGCGTTCATCAAATTCAATTCCGTTGCTTTCAAGTGCCTTACGGTGTCCGGCAAGACGGTCCTTCGGATCATAATGACCGGTGTAGGCACGCAGAAAGAGGATCAGACGGCAGCCTTTCTGCAGCAGGTGAGTCGTCGCAAGTTCACCACTCAGCACATCGTTGTTCTTGATGGCAGGGACCTTGAGGTCGCTTTCCGGAGAATGATCCAGGAAAACAAGCGGGATATGCTGCAACATGACTTCCTGGGTGATTTTCGAAAGACAGGAGATACAGATAATTCCATCGACACCTTTGGAAGCAAGGTCATGGAAGTAGTTCACTTCACTGGCAGGATTGTTCAGACTGCTGCACAGGAATACGGAGTAGCCGTTCTGATCAAGCGTGCTCTGGATATACTGGGCAAGTGTGGCATAGAAGTGATTCGTCACATTCGGCAGAATCAGACCGATGGAATGGGAACGCGATTCACGAAGCGATTTTGCCACACTGTTTGAAACGTAGCCGTACTCTTTGGCAATAGCCCGGATCCGTTTTGCGGTTTCATCAGAGTAGCCTCCGACCTTGTTATTGAGAACGCGAGAAACCGTCGCAATGCTTGTTCCGGTCATCTTCGCAATATCTTTAATTGAAATTTTCTTGGTTTCGTTCATATTCGGCTTTCTCATACGATTAGGATATCTTAAAAACACAAGCATGTGAACCTGTGAGTAAACGTTTAATGTTTTTAATGTATATAAATAGAGTTATAAATAACTTGATTAGATGAATAAATGAAAATAATAATTTTTTGTGAAAAGTAGTAAATAAGTGTTCAAAATCGATAGTGCTTAGAAGTTTGGACGTGGATATGTTTAAATCCCATTTTTATAAAGATTTGTTAAATCAGGATATAACACAAAATGATTCACATCCGAACCCCTAAAAAATGGCAAAAAAACTCCGGAATGCGCGAATAGGCGCATTTCCGGAGGATTCAGTTTTCAGACGTTCCCTTAAATTTTTTTAGCAAATTCTCTGAACGATTCAAAGCCCTGTTCATGATAGGGCAGATTTTTCTCTTTGATGTTGACGAGCCAGACATACTTGCGCCCGTTTTTCATGAGGATAGTCACGGTTTTGGACCATGGCGAAATCCCGTTGGCAGGATGAATTTTAATGGATTCAATTTCCTGCGGGCAGATGGTAAACGGATCGCTAGTCGATAAAGCCATGCGGCCCGGACTCATAATCGAGTTTTGTCGGTTCAGTCTGGCAAGAGGGAACAGGTCGAGGTGATCGGGATGAACTGAAACCCAGTAGCCGCCGTAGCCCTGGTCGACATTTTCCGTCATTGCGGTTCCTGCACCGCCGAGAATAATTGCGCCGGTCGGGAAGGTTGAATAAGCGATCATATACTGATGCCGGTCATTCGGAAGTCCCGCTTCTTCAAACAGGGCGTCCATTTTTCCGACTGTATTCCATTCTTCAATCATGTTTTAATTCTCCAGTATTCATTAAAAAAATTGTATCTTTTTGTCTATGGGAATTTTACCTTTATGAGGATCAAAAATAAATTCGCTGACTCATTTTGTGCAAGTACTCCGGCAAAGAGTGCCGCAGTAAATGAAAAAAGCCCATGACATAAGTCATGAGCAATTCCATATCCAATTTAAGATTGAACGTATAGACTGCCTGAATTATCCAAGAACCGGCTGATTGTTTTCATCGAATTCGATTTTGCGTTTTTCACCGATATAGATGTTAGCCGGACGGATGAGTTTGCGGTTATTCTGACGGTTTTCAAGATGATGGGCAATCCAGCCCGCACAGCGGCTCAAGGCGAAGAGCGGAGTATATAAAGACTGATCAATGCCGAGCAGATGGTAAGCAAAACCGCTGTAGAAATCAACATTGGCACAGACAGTTGCCCCTTTACGTTTCTTCATTGTTTCGCAGGCTGCTTTTTCAAACCGTTCCATCAGCTGGAAGGTGCTTTCTTTGCCTTTTTCTTTGGCAAGGATGCGGACTTCTTCTTTAATCAGCTGACAGCGCGGATCACTCTTTGTGTAAATGGCATGACCGATGCCATAGATTAATCCGGAGCGATCGCCGATTTTTTTATCGAGAATCTGTTCGCAAAGATCCGCAATTTCTTCATCCGTGGAATCTGTGCTGAGATTTTTGAGAAGCATGGCGGTCTGAGACCCGACTTTTCCGGCAGCACCACCGTGTTTCGGTCCTTTTAAAGAACCAATTGCGGCTGAGATGCAGGAATAGATATCTGTTCCGGTTGAAGAGATAACAACATCCGCAAACGTTGAGTTGTTACCTCCGCCATGATCGGCATGAACCATCATCAGGACATCGAGTACACGGGCTTCCTGTTTGGAATAAGGCTGGTGATCACGGGCCATCCATAATACATTCTCCGCAAATCCGGCCTGTGGCAGTGGATAGGTTGAAATTTTCTGTTTTGAGTAAACGGAGAAGACAAAGAGCGGCAGCGAGGAGAGAATGACTAATCCTTTCATCATGCGGTCTTCCAGGCTATCGTTCTCCGGATTTTGGTCCTGACCGAATAATTTAAGAACTTCGATCTGCATGGCATTCAGCAGATTGGCGGTCCGATAAGTTTCAAAGACTAAAGAGTTTGAATAATGATGCTTAATGACATACTGGAATTCTTTCAGTTCCATTTCATTAGGCAGTTTGCCGAAGATCAGCAGGAAAGCGGTCATTTCATAGCCGCAGATCGTCGGCAGGCTTTTTTCGAGGGCAACAAGATCGGCAATCGAATAGCCGCGATAGATCAGTTCGCCATCGATCGGCTTTTTATACTCATCAATTAGTTCATAGCCGACAACATCGCAAATGCGTGTCAGTCCGACTTTAACGCCGGTTCCGTTCTCATTACGCAGCCCCTGTTTGACATGGTAACGGGCATACAATTCAGGATCGATTGTATTATTGGGCTCGTTTGCGACGTAAATATCTTTTAAATTCCCACTCATATTATCGCGTTCCTTTCCTGTCGTGATTGAAAGTATAGCAGAGGAATGGCAAAAAAAAGTCAATGAAAAAGGAATTAGAACGTTTTCTGAAAGAATTTGCATATGTTTTGAAAGGTTTTTGATATGATGTTTAGCAGAACCAAAAAAGGAGTGAACTAAAAATGAAGAAAAATCTGACTCAGAAAATCCTCGATGCGCATATCGCGGATCAGACTCATACTCCAGGTACTCCCGTAGAAGTCAAAATTGACCAGACCCTGACGCAGGATGCGACCGGAACAATGGCCTACATCCAGTTAGAAGCAATGGGTGTGGATCAGGTCAAAACGGAACTCTCCGTTTCATATGTCGATCACAACACGTTACAGTCCGGTTTCATGAATGCAGATGACCATGCTTATCTGCAGTCGGTAGCCGCAAAACATGGTGTTCTGTTTTCCCGTCCGGGAAACGGAATCTGCCACCAGGTTCATCTCGAACGTTTCGCTAAACCTGGCAAGACCTTAATCGGTTCGGATTCCCATACTCCGACTGCAGGCGCAATGGCTTGCATTGCGATGGGTGCCGGAGGACTTGATGTCGCCAAAGCGATGGCAGGTCTTGGCTATACCATTCCTTATCCGCAGGTTGTGGAAGTCCGTCTTGAAGGTGAATTACCTCATGGTGTATCCGCCAAGGATATTATTCTCGAACTGTTAAAACGCCGTACAGTCAAAGGCGGTGTGGGTAAGGTATTTGAATATACCGGTCCGGGAGTGAAAAATCTAAGTGTCTACCAGCGTGCAACCATCACTAACATGGGTGCTGAGCTTGGCGCCACAACCTCTATTTTCCCGTCCGATGAAAGAACACTTGAATTCCTGACTCAGCAGAACCGTGCGGCTGACTGGATGGAACTGAAAGCTGACGAAGGATGCACTTACGATGATCTTGAAGTTATTGATCTTTCTGCGCTTCGTCCGGGTGTTGCTTGTCCGAATTCACCGGATGCGGTAAAATCCATTGACGAATTACTCGGTCAGAAAGTCGATCAGGTTGCGATCGGATCCTGCACAAACTCCGGATTTGAAGACCTGATGAAAGTTGCCGCAATTTTAAAAGGGAAAACAGTTGCTCCGAATGTTTCCTTAGTCGTATCACCGGGAAGCCGTCAGGTTCTGATTAAACTGATGGAAAACGGAGCGCTTCAGACCTTCGCCAAAGCCGGTGCGCGTATTCTCGAATGTACATGCGGACCTTGCATTGGTATGGGTCAGTCTCCGAAGTCGGAAGGTGTTTCGTTAAGAACATTCAACCGTAACTTCTACGGACGTTCCGGAACCAACTCGGCAGGTGTTTATCTGGTCAGCCCTGAAGTGGCTGCCGCAAGTGCCATTGCCGGTGTATTTGCCGATCCGACAAAACTTGATTACCAGGATCAGGATTTCGAACAGATTGACTACGTTGATGATTCAATGATCCTTGAACCTTCCAAAAATCCGGAAGAAGTGGAAATCGTCCGCGGTCCGAATATCAAACCACTGCCTCTCAATGATGAATTGGCAGATTCCTTTACGAAAAAAGTTGTCATCAAACTCGGTGACAATATCACGACCGACCACATTGCACCGGCTGGTGCAGAAGTGCTACCTTACCGTTCCAATATTGAAAAACTGTCCACTTTCGTATTCCGAAACAACAAGGAAGGCTTCGATCAGATCTGTAAAGCCAATAACGGCGGTATTATCGTTGCCGGTGAAAACTACGGTCAGGGAAGCAGTCGCGAACATGCTGCACTTGCGCCAATGTATCTTGGTATTAAGGCCGTCATCGCACAGTCCTTTGCCCGTATTCACCTGGCTAACCTGATTAACTTCGGTATTCTGCCATTAACATTCAAGAACCCGGCAGACTACGAAACGATTAATGAAATGGATGAACTGGAATTCACAAATCTCAGTGAACTGAATCCGGAAATGCCATTTATCGTACGCAATAAAACGAAAGGTCTTGAATACGAACTGCAGTGCCAGTTCAATATTCAGGATGTGCCGACTCTGCAGGCAGGCGGAACTCTGAACTATATCCGCAAAATGCAGAAATAAGACTGAATCCGGAACTTTTCATCCCTGTTAAAACTACTGAATTACAAACTGTCGTACCACTGAGCACGGCAGTTTTTTCATGCTTTGTATGCGCTTGTTTTCAGATTCTTAGTGCAGAGGAGTAAAAACGGATCAAATTCTGAATTCTCCGGTATCTTGAAATAAGAATAACGATGAATAATCCAATCGAAGAACAGAATCAGCACATCAACCATTTAGGAAGGCAAGGCATAAATCAGATATGGAACAGAATCAGACCATGACAGACACAGTAAATACAACCAGACCGCATGATGGCGGACTGATGAACTCGCCAAAAAAGAAAGCCATCTTTCTGGATTTGGACGGCACATTCTGGGATCGCGAGGTTGTTCCGGATTCCGCATGGGCAGCAGTAAAAGAAGCACGTAAAAATGGACACCTCATTTTTGTGAATACCGGCAGACGTGCCAATGATCTTCCTCAGTTCTTATGGGAGGCCAGTTTTGATGGTTATTGTCTTGCGAGCGGCATGGACTTATATAGAGGCAGAGAACATTTAAGATTTTTTTCCGTACCCGCCCAACTGACCCTGAAAATGGTGAATTATTTAAAAGAACATGGTTACGGATATACCATCGAAACTCTGACCGCGACCTATGAAAGTGAAGGTTTTGCCAGAAGACGGAATGAATATTTCAGACAGCAGGGACGCAAGGTTAAAGGCATTCACCGTCCGATTGAAGAGTTTAAAGAAGATATGCTTGATCAGGTGGTTAAAGTCTGCTTCAATCATGACCATTCCAACGGTTTACGCGAAGCCGCTAAGGAAATCGGATTTGATATTCTCGAATACCGCCATCGCTTTAACCCGAACGGAGATGACAGTACGTTATACCGTGGTGAACTGACCTGGAATGTCCATAATAAAGCCAATGCGATGGAAACAATCCTGTCTGCCATGAATATTGATCGCACCCAATATATTGTTGTGGCGATCGGAGATGCGGAAAATGATATTCCCATGCTTGAGGCAGCGGATCTTAGCATCTGCATGGGTCACGCGACCAAAGATGTCGAAGCAGTCTGTGATTTTAAAACCACTGATTTTGATGAGGACGGCATCTGGAAAGCCTTCGAAAAGATTCATGTGATCGGTTAAGTGATCAAAAACGAAAACTGAACGGAATAAAAAAGAATAGGATCTCCTGCCTAAATAAAAATTAATAAATTGAGATACTATAATAATCAAAAGACATCAAAATGGTGTCTTTTTTATTTGCCTGCTATTCTGATTTTCCGGTCCGCATACTCGGTTAAAAAATAATTTTGCAGAATAAATTTTAGAAATTTCATAGATTCTGGTATCAAAACGTAAAAACACGACCATAACAATATGTCAGGGGATAAGGTATTGAACTAACTTATGGTCTTTTGAGTCCGCCGCTGCAGCAATTCAGACAGCCGATTACTAAAGAGGAGGTGAAAATTATAAAAGAAAGATACTTTCCCTGACTGAAAGTAAAAGGATCCTGAAGATCCTTTTCGGAAAGAGACAGATCGAATGGCAAAAAAACAGGATTTGGAACAGCGGAAGAAGGAATACATTGATGATCTCCGTCCGATTGATGATCTTTTCATGAGATGCATGTTCTCGGATAACCTGCCTCTGGTTCAGTATGTT
>JBJEFF010000163.1:0-5619 GCA_051873775.1 Allobaculum sp.
TACGCTCCCAGAGTGGACTTGCACCACCTAGGTGTATGCCTCGCCGGGCACACCTGAAAAAACCGGTACTTTTCAAATTTGAAAAGTACCGGATCGGATCAATGATAATAATTTTATGGATTAGAGGATTCTGTTATTTCTTTTTTCTGCAACTTTTTTTGCAGACGCTGCCTTTGTTTTCGGAGCAGCTTTTTTTGTATTTGCGGCCATTAAAGCAGCAGCGCTTTTTAATGGAGCATCAGCATTTTTGTAGACATCGAGTTCTTTTAAATGCCAGATGTCGTTGTTGTATTGCGCAATTGTACGGTCGCTTGAGAAGTAGCCAGCCATCGCGATGTTGGTTAAAGCCATTTTCGCCCATTTCTTCTGATCATCATAAGCTGCATAAGCTGCTTTGCGGGCTGTCATATATTCATCTAAATCAAGCAGAGCCATGAACCAGTCTTTGTTCAGGATATCGTGGTAGAGGCGGTTCAGAGCTTCCGGATCGCCATTTTTCATCATCTCATCACAAACAAGCAGATCTACGATTTCGCCGATCTTGTTGTTGGCGTGCATGATGTCCATTGGGTGGTAGTCCTGTTTTGCGTAGTGTTCGATCACTGTGTCGCTGTCTTTACCGAAGATGAAGATGTTGTCATCACCGACTAACTGGTGAATTTCGACGTTTGCGCCATCATCGGTACCTAAAGTTACGGCACCGTTCAACATGAATTTCATGTTGGATGTACCGGAAGCTTCCTTGGAAGCCAAAGAAATCTGTTCGGAAATATTCGCAGCCGGAATCAGTTTTTCAGCGCAAGTCACATCATAGTTTTCAACCATGACGATCTGCATGTACTGGGAAACAACCGGATCTTTTGCGACTACTTTAGAGAAGACGAGGATTGCATGGATGATATCTTTGGCGAGGGAGTAAGCCGGAGCAGCTTTGGCGCCGAAAATAATCGTGACTTTGCGTTTCGGACGATATCCTGCTTTGATCTCTTCGTACAACCCCATTGCGGCAAGCAGGTTCATCTGCTGGCGTTTGTATTCGTGCAGACGTTTAACCTGGATATCAAAGATGGAATCTGTATCGAGTTCAATGCCCTGACGAGCTTTGAGGAATGCAGCAAGTTCTTCTTTTTTTTGCTTCTTGATGGCAGTGAGTTCTTCAAGAGCCTTGTCATCGTTGACATAGTCGAGCAGCTTGCTTAATTCATCTGCATTGGACAGGAAGCCTTCGCCGATTTTGGAGATGATCCAGTCGGTCAGTTCTGGGTTGCAAGCCTGCAGCCAGCGACGGAACGTAATGCCGTTTGTCTTATTGTTGAATTTTTCTGGATACAGTTCATAGAAATCATGAAGCTCCGTATTTTTCAGAATGTCTGTGTGGATCTTGGCAACGCCATTGGTGGATTTGGAGAAATGGATATCCATGTTCGCCATGTGAACACGGTTATCCTTGTCAATAATGGCAGGTGCAGCATCAGAGCGTTCAGCTGCTTTCTGATCGAGATATTCGATAATCGGCATTAAATCTGGAGCCACTTCGTTCAGGAAGTCAACCGGCCATTTTTCGAGCGCTTCGGCAAGAATGGTATGGTTGGTGTAGGCACATGTTTGTTCAACTTGCGCGATGGCATCATCCATGCTCATGCCTTCAGCAACCAGCAAGCGGATCAGTTCAGGAATCACCATGGACGGATGAGTATCGTTAATCTGAATTGCGACATGCTCGCTTAACGTATCTAAGGACCAACCGTGATTTTTGATGTCTTCCAGGATCATCTGAGCGCCGGCAGAAACGAGGAAGTACTGCTGGTAGACACGCAGCAGACGACCTTTGTCATCGCTGTCATCCGGATAGAGGAACAGTGTCAAGTTCTGGGGGATTTCATCCTTGTCAAAGGAAATACCGTCTTTGACGATGGATTCGTCAGCACTGTCTAAATCGAACAGCAGCAGTTTGTTTTTCTTTTTGGAATAGCCGACAACATCAATCGCATATAAATGCGCATTGAGAGTGCCTTTTTTAAAATGCACAGGATAGTACTTGCCTGTATCCAAAAGCCAGGAGTTGTCGCTCATCCATGGATCAGGCATTTCTTTCTGTTTGTCATCGGTGAATTTCTGGTGGAACAGACCCAAGTGGTAGTTCAGACCCACACCATCTCCCGGCAGTTCGAGAGTTGCAATGGAATCAAGGAAGCATGCCGCAAGACGGCCAAGGCCGCCGTTTCCTAAAGATGGTTCTGGTTCGTATTCTTCCACTTCGGCTAAGGAAATTCCGTTTTCTTCAAGAGTCTTGCGGACTTCTTTGTAGATTCCAAGGTTGATCAGGTTATTGGACAGCAATTTACCGATCAAAAATTCAGCAGAGATGTAGTAGAGCTTGCGATCTCCTTCAATCACAGGTACTTCTTTTAAGAGTTCTTTTGTCAGATCGAGCAGAATATAATAGACTTCACTTGGACTGCAGTCTTTGAGTTCTTTACCATAATAATGTGAAGCGATATCCTGCAGAGTTTGGTTCATGTTCATATGTATAATCCTTTCGTTTTGCAAGGGTAGATTTCCCTCATCACAGTGGGAAAAGCCTGTAAATCAATAGTCAACAATTAGTTATTTTTATCATATGGTGATTAACCATAAAGGATTAACCATACCCAAATGAGGAAAAATCAGGAGTGATCCGAGCTCCTTTTTTTGTTGACTTGATCCTCCTATCGGAAACTTTAAGGATTTGCTTTATAAAAGGCTAATTTTTCCGTGAATTTTAAATTGCCTTTTTGTGTAAAGCGTTATCACTTTCAAGTTTTTCGTCCATTTTCTAAATGAAACGTTCTATGTTAAAATATTTTTCAATAATTTAATTTGAGGTTTATTTATGGCATTTTATACACTTTGGATTTTGGGCATCCTGTTATGCCTTCTGAGCACCGTTGTCCTCTTCAAACAGGTGATCGCTTTACGGAAAAGCTTTGATGTACAGCGAAATTTCATGAAGATGCATAACGGGTCAACAAAAGCCACCTTTGATCAGGGCTGGCTATTCTTCGATATTGTCCTTGCCCTTTTTGTTCTCTCCTTCTCCACCCAGAGTCAGAACATGACAGGCGGCGAAGGCTTTCCTCCTGAATATCTGTGCTTTATCGGCATTGCGATTTTCCTTGCCTCTAAAGCGGTTCAGCACTGGCATGACGGTCGCATTGTTTTCGGATCCCAGGAGATGGTCTATCATGATGAGGAAATTCCCTACTCCACCATCCGTACGCTTGAACCTTATGGTTCCCGTCAGTTTGAACTTGCATGCAAGAAAGGCAAATACATGGTTTCCTCGCGTCAGGCACAAGAAATTGACCGTCGTTTATCGGCATGGAAAGAAAGCCGCCGCAACAGAAAACATCATTAATTCACAACCATCAAGAATCTGTTTCTTTCTGAAGTCCATCCCGTCTTCGACGGGATTTTTTTGTCTATTCATGTGTGTTCTGCTCTTTGAGCATTTCCAATCGTTTCATCCATTTCAACCATTTCAGCCACTTAAAAAAAGGTGTGCCCGAAGGTACACCATGAGTATTTAGATTGAATATTTGGTTTCGTAATGACGAAGCATTTCCGCATAATCGGGCTGCATTTCCGTCGTGTAGGCACGCAGGTAACGGTGAATCGAGAAGTCTTTTTCTGCTTCTTTGACTACGTCGAGCGCAATTGCGGCGCAATGGTCCACAATACGCTGGAAGCAGGAAATGATTTCAGACTGGACGAATCCGAGTTCCATTGTACATGTACCCGCTTTCAATCGCGCGAGATGGCGTTTTTTGATCTGGTTGGCAGACAAGGAAATCAACTGCTGCAGGGCGATCACGCGTTTGATTTCATCGACGTTATTGGTCATGAAGTTGTTGACGGTAATCGTAACCGCCTCTTCAGCTGCCGCACCGATCACATTCAATTCATCGAGCGCTTCCACAGAAAATTTTTCTTTCTTCTCCTTCATGGATTTCGTATGATCGGCAATCGTTAACGCATAGTCCCCGATTGCTTCAAAGTCGGCAATTCCCTGCAAGGATTTGGAAATATTCTGAGATTCACGGTAAGTGACACCAGTAGCGGTCAGCTTAACAAGATATTTGCCCAGTTTTTCTTCGTATTTATTCAGAGTCTGTTCGAGATCGGCAACCTTGCGGTATCCGTCATTCGTATAGTCATTCAATAAGGAAACAGCGCGCAGAACGTTCTTTCTTGCTTTGCGTCCCATTCCTTCCATGACATCCATAGCAGCCTGATACGCTAAATCCGGGTTGGCAAGCAGACGGGTTTCCAGTTTGTCGAAATCGCCGAGATCTTCTTCATCCGTTGGATCAGCCGGGATGAAGACATAGACCAGTTTCTTGATCTGTTCGACAAACGGCAGCATCAGCGTCATTGTGATTGCTCTAAACACGGTATTGATCGTTGCGATGCTGAATGGATCCATCACCATGCTTCGCATGTCGAAGACGCCAGCCATTTCCAACGGATAGTAGAACAGGCAACCAAGCACTGCTGAAAGAACAGAGGCAACCAGATAGACAACCGCGGTTCGGACACCATCTTTATTTGCCCCGACAGCGGCAAGCAGAACTGGGAAAGAAGCACCGATTCCGATCCCCATAATCAACGGATAAGTGGAACCAAAGGACAGCGCACCTGTAACAGACAGCGACTGGATTACACCGACAGCGGCAGAAGCGGACTGCAGAACGCCAGCGCACAGGATACCAAACAACAAGGAAATGATCGGATTGTCGAGCGTTTTCATCGTGTTGATGAAGGTCGGATCGGATTTAAGCGGAGCAACTGCACCGGACATCATCGACATACCGGTCATTAACACCGCAAAGCCGAGCAGGATATTACCGAACGCCTTAACGGAATCGCGTTTGGCAAACATATGCATACCCATGCCGACAATCGCCATGACAGCGGTAATCGTCGAACTTGAAAAGTAAGACGCCCAACCTGCACCATCCAAAAAGGACATGCAGACGATCCATCCGGTAATACTCGTACCGATGTTGGCACCGAGAATAACACCAATGGCCTGAGTTACTTTCATCATTCCGGAGTTGACAAAACCGACAACCATGACAGTCGTTGCGGATGAGGACTGAATGACACAGGTTACCGCAGCACCTAACAGAAAGCCTTTCCAGGGGGAGTTAGTCAGACGGTAGAGGATCATTTCCATTTTGTTTCCGGCTACTTTCTTCAAGCCGTCTGACATGGAACTCATTCCGAAAAGGAACAGAGCAACACCGGTCAGCAGGCTTAAAACCATAGACACTGTAGGATTCATATTATGTATAATCTCCTATACTCTTCATTCTCTTCATTTCTATAAACGAGATTACTCTTATTTTTTCATCTTCTTTCGCTGAGAACAAGCGTTTTTTACTCGTCACCACGGCTAATTTGTACAACTTTCCGTAACTGAATTTCATTATTTACACGGATGTGATTGTTTTTCACTCTCTGTTCGCATAGTTTTTGTACATCTCAAGTTTGAAAACGTAAGCCGGCTTTTTTCATTTTTTCGCGATTTTTACCCGAAAATCAGACACTGAGGGCGCAGTGTCTAACTGATCATAT
>JBJEFF010000164.1:0-26295 GCA_051873775.1 Allobaculum sp.
CCATTTTTCATTAAAAACATTCGTGTTTGTGTGTATTTACGCTATTTCTATTTCGTTTTAACTTACTTCTAACAATTTTGTATTTTTTTCATCAGGAATTTCCGGACCGGGCAGCTTGAATCAGCTTCAAAAAGGCAAAAGAAAAAAAACGCTCCGCCCTTCAGCACGTGCTGAAAATCAAAGCGTCTTCAATTCCGTCATAACCGATACATATCGGACAATCTGAATGATTTTAGGAGTACCGCTATTTCACAAAGAAACCGATTGCGGCGCCTTCTGGTCCGACATGGGTACCGAGAATCAGGCAGCCTGCCGCATAGCGACCATCAAATTTTGTTTCGAGCTGTTCTTCAAAGGCATGCTTCAGTGCTTCGGCAGCATCTGTAGTCATACCGGTATAACCGAACAGTACCGGCCGGTCAAGATCAATATTCCATTCCTTGGCCAGACGGGCCGCACTGTTATTGGCTTTTTTAATGCCCCGCACTTTAAGCGGAATAACCACTTCGCCATCAATGACACTTAAAATTGGTTTCACCCCGGCGAGTTCGCCGATTGCCGCTGTTGCGGCGGAAATCCGTCCGCCTTTTTTCAGATATTCCAGTGTCGGAATAATGCCGAGAATGCGGACTTTCTTCTTGTCTTCTTCCAGGATTTCCACAATTTCCTTTGCCGATTTTCCCTGTTCACGAAGTTCAAGCGCATCCTGAACGAGCAGTGTCAGCGGAAAACTTACTGTCTGCGAATCCACTAAGTGAATGCGGTCCGCATCCGCCCCATTCATGGCAAGACGAGCGGAGTTATAAGTTCCGGAAAGTTTGGAAGCGAGTGTAATCACAATGACTTCATCTTCAGGTTTTTTAAGCAATTCTTCAAAAAGATCCATGTAAACAGCTGGGGAGACCTGACTGGTGGTGATGGTCGTTCCTTTTTCATTCAGTTTTTCGAAAAACTGTGCGCGGGTAATATCCGCCGGGAGCGGTTCGCCGTTGGCAATCAGGGATAAATCCGCAACGACTAATCCGTTTCGGCGGTCGGTTTTTAATTCCTGGGCACTATCTGTCAAAATCCAAATCATAATTTCTCTCTTTATCCTTTGTGTTGTTCAGTCTTCTCCCTGCAAGGATAGGGTCTGAACGATTCATTTTTGTGTATTGGTGATGTTTATTCGTTTTCTTCCTGCTGAACCAATTTACTCGCCGCGATTTTATCTTTCATCTGCGTTTCGATTTCATCGGTCAGAGTTGAGCAGAATTCATAGAAGGTGTCCCATTCCTGTTCGTCAATGGCGAGATGAGCCTGATTAAAAATGGAAGAAGCTTCTGCTTCAAGAAAATCAGTCAGTTCCTTGCCTTTGGTGCTGAGTTTAAAACGTGACTTGTACGTGGTTGTTCCTTCTTTAATCAGAAGATCCTGTTCTTTTAAGTGTTTTAAAGAGCGGGAGATCAAAGCTTTGTCCATGCGGATCAGTTTGCAGCATTCGTCAAAGCGCATTCCTTCTTCCGTCGTATTCAGAGCGAGAAGAAGCGATAGATCGGCACCTTTTAAACCTCTTTCTTCCATATAGAACGCTTTGAAGCGGTTGATCTGCCGGTTCAGGTTATTGATCGTCGCAAAAAATCTTAAGAATTTTTCTGTCTGGTCCATGTTTCCAGTGTATGAATATTTTGTTGACCTGTCAACATTTTGTTTTATTTTAATCCCCTGTACTTTATTTATTCAAGCTGGAGGTGCGTTTCCGACCCGAAGCCTGGTTCTGGAACAAATGATAAAACCGTTCCCATACATTATTCTCATATTTCGCCTCGATCTCTATGGGATAAATGACTATTTTGGCTTTATTTATCCGTTTTCCAAAAATTTAAAAAAAAATGAATTCCCTATTGACATGATACCGGTTCCAGAATATGATGTCATTGTCGAACCGGTCCCACACCGGTAAACAGAAGAAGAGAAAAAGAGAAGGAGAAAACATGGATTACACTCAAATCGCAAAAGACATTATTGAAAATGTCGGTGGCAAAGAGAACATCCTCCACGCCATGCACTGTGCTACACGCTTACGTTTACGCCTGAAAGACTACGACAAAGTCAACGAAGAAAAAGTCACAGACGTTGCCCAGGTCAAAGGTGTCTTCCTCGCCAATGATCAGTACCAGATCATCCTCGGTTCCGGAACCGTCAACTTGGTTACGGACGAAGTGTTAAAACTGACTGGCTTATCCGCCGGTGCCGCTCCTGAAGAAACAACTGAGAAAAAAGAAGGCAACCCGATCATGCGCTTTGTCAAAGTGCTCTCGGATATCTTCGTTCCGATCATCCCGGCTATCGTAGCTGGTGGTCTTATGATGGGTCTCAACAACGTCCTGACTGCTACTGGCCTGTTCGTTCCGGGCAAATCCCTGATCGAAATCATGCCGCAGTTCGCCGGTGTTGCAACATTCATCAACTTATGCGCCAACGCTCCATTCACATTCCTGCCGGTATTAATCGGTGTCTCCGCAACTAAGAAATTCGGTGGTAACCCTTATTTAGGTGCTGCCATGGGTATGGTCATGGTTCACCCGGATCTGCTAAACGCCTACTCCCTGGCAAGTGCCGAAGTCATTCCGACCTGGAACTGGTTCGGACTTGAAGTACAGGCCATCGGCTATCAGGGAACAGTTCTTCCTGTACTGATGGTTTCCTGGATTCTTGCCAACATTGAAAAACGTCTGCACAAGATCACTCCAAGCTGGCTGGATAACTTATCCACTCCGTTATTGTCCATCCTGATCACTTCCGTATTAACATTCCTGTTCGTCGGCCCTGCAATGAGAACATTAGGTGACTGGATCGCTTACGGATTAAGCTGGATCTACAGCTCTCTTGGCTTCATCGGCGGTGCAATCTTCGGTTTACTCTATGCACCAATCACCATCACTGGTATGCACCATTCCTTCACCGCAATCGAAACTCAGTTAATTGCGGCTGCTGAAACAACTGGCGGTTCCTTCATTTTCCCGACCGCTTCCATGAACAACGTTGCACAGGGGGCTGCAGTATTAGCAGTCCTGTTCACAACTAAAGATCAGAAACTGAAATCTATCTGCTCCGCTTCCGGTATCTCCGCATTACTCGGTATTACAGAACCTGCAATGTTCGGTGTAACCCTGAAACTGAAATATCCGTTCTATGCTGCCATCATCGGTTCCGCTGTCGGATCTGCATGGATCGCTGCTACCCATACACTCGCTCTTGCGATGGGTGCTGCCGGCTTACCTGGATTCATTTCCATCGCTCCGCAGAGCTGGGTAAACTTCTTCATCGGTTTAGGCCTCTCCATGGCAACATCTTTCATCCTGACCATCGTCTTCATGAAACATCAGGGTTCTAAAGAAAACAAAAAAGATTCCAAAAACGCTAAAGACGCTGAAGTCGTAAAAGAAATCGAAGTGAACGAAATAACAATCGAAGAACCACAGGACAATGCTGTATATGCTCCATTCAACGGAACTGTTAAACCAGTAGATCAGTGCGCTGATGGCGTATTCGCTTCTAAAGCAATGGGTGACGGTATCGTCATCACTCCAAGTGACGGCAACTTATACTCCCCGGTAGACGGCGAAGTGATGCTCGTCTTCCCGACAAAACATGCGATCGGCTTAAAAGCGGATAACGGTGCTGAATTATTAATCCACATCGGTATGGATACTGTTTCTCTTAAAGGCAAACCATTCGAAGTCCTCGTTAAACAGGGCGACAAGATCAAAGCTGGTCAGCTGCTCGTCAAAGTCGATCTCGATCAGATCCGCGATGCCGGCCTGTCCATCGAAACACCAGTCATCATTACCAATCAGAAACCATTCACTCTGAAAAACACCGGTGAAGTGAAAGCTGGTCAGACGGTCTACACTCTCGATTAATCATCCGTACCGCCCCTAACAAAACGCATCCTAAAGACTTACAATAAAGATAACGATTCATACAGGCGAAAGAGAAACACTCCCCACCCCCAAACGGAAACTGACGCAACCGGATTGCGGAAATTCCCTTTCGCCTCCATACACCAAACTCATTCAGGTAGCCATACACTTCCCCAGGTCGTATGGCTATCTGTCTATGATTTACGCCACTGACAACTGGAAGTCAGCCCGCTTTCCGGTCTGTCCTTAATTCCATAATGATTAAATTTATATAATGCCAAGGAGATTTTTCTATGAACCAGGTTCGCCATGAATTCACAATCGCTCAGAACGAAGAACTTCGTCATGAAGTAAAACATGATAAAAACCGTCTTGCTTTCCACTTAATGCCGCCGGTCGGCTGGCTTAACGACCCGAACGGTCTGTGCCAGTTTAACGGCACTTACCACATTTTCTATCAGTACACCCCGGGTAATGCGACGGGTGCAGACCATCGCGGATGGGGTCATTACACAACTCAGGACTTCATTCATTACAACGAGGAAAACGACACATTTGTTCCGGATACAGAAGGAGACGGCAAAGGTTCCTACTCCGGCAGTGCTTTTTTGAAAGATGGCACGATGCATCTGTTCTATACCGGCAACAATAAGCTTCAGGGGGATTACGACTACATCAACAGCGGCCGTATTCACTGGGTCATGCACTCCTCTTCCAAAGACGGTCTTCACTTCACTCCGAAAGAAGTGCTGCTGAAAAACAAGGATTATCCGCAGAACCTTTCCTGCCATGTCCGCGATCCGAAAATCATCGAACGCGATGGTGCTTACTACATGGTTTTAGGTGCCCGGACCAAAGATTCTCATGGTCAGGCAGAAATTTTTAAAAGCACCGATCTGCATGACTGGAAACATGCATCCACCATTACTCCGGAAGAACCCTTCGGCTACATGTGGGAATGCCCGGATTTAATCGAACTTGATGGCCGCACATTCCTGTTCTGCTGCCCGCAGGGTGTAAAACAGGACGGCTACAACTATGAAGCGATCTATCAGAACGGCTGGTTTGAACTGAAGGGCAGTCTCGATGCCGACCAGCAGGTTACGGATTTTCACGAAATGGATCATGGGTTTGATTTCTATGCCCCGCAGTCTTTCGTGGATGAAAAAGGACGCCGCATTCTGATTGGCTGGATGGGTCTGCCGGATGTCGACTACACCTGCCCGACCGTTGAGAAAAACTGGCAGCATGCTCTGACGATGCCGCGCGAATTAACGCTTAAAAACAATAAAATCTACGCTTATCCGATTAAGGAAATCGAAACATTAGCCACGACACATACTCATGCCGAAGGTGAAATCGACTGCATTCTCGGTGCTGTGACTGGCGAACTTCAGTTAAAACCGCAGACAGATTCCTGGACGATCTCCTTACGCTCAGACTGCACAATGAATTATGATGGCAAGCTCTTTACCTTCACACTTGGTCCGTCGGGATATGGAAGAACGGTCCGTCATATCGAAGTCGATCACATTGATTCGCTCTCGATCTGGTCCGATACAAGTGCTTTAGAAATCTTCATCAACCACGGTGAATACACTTTAACCACCAGATTATTTGATGAATCAGACGAGATGAGACTGAAAACGGATGTGCCGATGATCGCCGACTATTACGAATACGCATCTTTTGAAATTACGGAAAAGCTGAATAAGGAAGACCCGATCATCGCTTAAGCATTCCCTGGAAATACATTCAGGAGATTAAAAAAAACACCCTGCCAGCTCAACCGGTTTTGCTACAATGATAAGGAACGGATTCCAATAAGAATCATTTAATGAACACGAACAGCATCTGACAAGAATTAGAAAGAAAAGGAAAAAGAGAATTTATGACCACTGATATCACCTCATTTGGCGAAATCCTGATTGACTTTACCCGTGACGGGAATAACGAATCCGGTGCCGCCCTCTTCGCCCAGCACCCGGGTGGTGCTCCGGCAAACATCTGCGTCGGCGTAAAACGTCTTGGCGGAAATCCTGCCTTTATCGGCAAAATCGGAACCGACATGCACGGTGCCATGTTAAAAAATGTCCTGGCTAGTGAAGGCATTGATGTACACAACGTTGTAGAAGACCCCAACTACTTCACTACACTTGCGTTTGTCGACGTCAACGAAAACGGAGAACGTACATTCTCCTTCTCCCGTAAACCAGGTGCAGACACCCAGATCCGTTTTGATGAAATGGATCCCGAACTGATCAAAAACTCCAAAATCTTCCATTGCGGATCTTTATCCTTAACCGATGAACCGGCACGCAGCGCTACTCATCAGGCAATTGCTCTTGCCAAAGCGAGCGGTGTGAAGATTTCCTACGACCCGAACTACCGCGATTCCTTATGGCCAAACGAAGAAACCGCAATCGAACAGATGCGTTCCTTAGTTCCGATGGTCGACATCATGAAAATCAGTGATGAAGAAACTGCTCTCCTGACTGACCATGCCGATCCTCAGGAAGCAGCTAAAATCCTGCTGACTCAGGGACCGAAAGTTGTTGCGATCACATTAGGCAGCCAGGGTGCCTTAGTCGCAAATGCATCCGGTTCCCGCACTGTGCCGGGCTTCAAATCCAAAGTAGCGGATACGAACGGCGCCGGTGACTCATTCTGGGGTGCCATGCTCTATCAGATCGCAAGCTCTGACAAGGACCTCGATGAGCTCGATCTCGATACTCTTGCTGAATTTACCCGCTATGCCAATGCCGTTGCCGCACTGACTGTCCGCAAGCATGGAGCCATCCCGGCTATGCCGACTGCTGCGGAAGTGAAAGCTTTCCTCGACGAGCAGTAAACGTTTTACCTCATTCTTATAGAAAAAACTGTTAAGGTTCTCTCAATGAGACTCTTAACAGTTTTGTTTAATTTCTGATTTATAGAAGATTCTTATGCCTAAATATACCATTGCAGACATTGCCCGTGAAGCCGGTGTGTCTAAAAGTACCGTTTCCCGCTATTTCAACCAGGGCTATGTCAAAGACGAAACCAAAGAAAAAATCCAGGCAGTCATTGAACGAACCGGCTTCGAACCTAGTGCTGCCGCCTCCAACCTAAAAGCAAAGCAGACCCGCATGATCGGCGTTGTTGCCCCGACCATGACCTCTCCTTCAACAGGACGATTACTGAATTCGATGGACAATACGCTTCGCAAACTCGGATATGCCTGTTTAATTATCACTACAGATCATCAGTCCTCACGGGAAATCGCAGCGATCGAGTATTTGCGCTCGCTGCGTGTGGATGGTATCGTGCTGATCGCTACCAACCTCGGACAGGAACATCAGGCTTTACAGAAATCAAGCTCCATTCCGTTTCTGGTTATGGGACAGAAATTCCCGTCGGGAATCTCGATCATCTATGATGACTATCAGGCAGGGTTTACCGTTGGTGAATATGCCTATGAAATGGGACACCGCAATGTGACTTACATCGGGGTCAGTGGCGATGACTTTGCGGTCGGTCATGAACGTAAACGCGGGGTCCTGGATGGCTTGTCTCACCACACCCAGGTCGATTCGCTGTCGATGAAGGAAACCACCTTCTCCTACGACGAAGCCCGTGAGGTGGTCCGTTCCATTCTGGATCAGCGCATCCCGGATCTGATCATCTGTGCGACCGACCAGATTGCTTTAGCCTGCTTTAAAGAAGTACGTCAGCGCCATCTCCATGTTCCCGAAGATGTTTCCATTATCGGGTTTGGCGGTTATGATGTCAGCGCTCTGCTTACCCCGGCTCTTGCGACCGTCCATTTCCAGACGAAAGAAGCCGGCGAACTGTGTGCCCGCACTTTAGTCGAAATGATTCAGGATCATGCCGTTCCCAAACTGCAGGTTCTCGGATTTGAATTTGATCCCGGCCAGTCCGTGTCCAAGCGCCAGCCACATCCGGATCAGAATCATGAATAAGTCATATGAGGAGTAAAATCATGAAAATCGAACATGCTGCTTTATATGTAAAAGATATCGAAAAAGCCAGAGAATTCTTTACCCGCTATCTCGGCGGTAAGGCCAACGACATCTATCACAACAGGAAAACCGGATTCCAGTCCTACTTCATCACGTTCGACGAAGGTTCCCGTCTTGAAATTATGACTAAACCGGGTCTTGAAGATCATGATCCGAACGTCCCCGCAACCGGTTATGCTCATCTTGCGTTCAGTGTCGGCTCCAAAGAAGAAGTCGATCGTCTCAGCAAAGAACTCGATGCAGCCGGCTATCCGATCACAAACGGTCCCCGCACAACGGGTGATGGCTACTACGAAAGCGTGATCGCTTCCGTGGAAGGCTGGCCGATTGAAATCACCATCTAACGGAAATGCCAATCATCTCTTCATCCCTATAACGATCAAAAGCAGCCTGCAAGCTGCTTTTTCATTCTTAAATATTCGTTTCAGTTTTCAGTTCTCAGTTCTCTGTCTTTGAACCATTATTCTTCGGCAAGCTTTGCCTGTTCCTTCAGATAAGCCGCAAGTTCCGGATTGGTACAGTACACATAACAGCCTTTCATTCCCCGGCTCATTAAAGTCCGGTAAGTATTCTTAATCAGCTGGTCCGCTTTAGCCTGAGCTTTCTGCGGATTCTGTTTATACATCTTCTTAATGCCGTTCAGCGATTTATCCGTTTTCGCACGCTTGTTGAAGTCTGTAATGACCTGATCGTTTTCATACCGCAGATCATCGCCGATGATCACTCCGACATATTCAAACTCCAGTCCCTGGGTGGTATGAATGCACCCCGCCTGATGAATGGAATCTTCATCCGTCGCAAACGTTTTGTTTTTCATATTCCAGCTGATCTCGAAATCTCCGATTCGGATATCCGCATAATCCGGGTCGTTAGCATGTTTGGTGTCCCAGTTCCAGCAGTATCCGGCTAAAAGACGGGAACGGTGATCGATCTCATTCTTTTCACAGATCGCCTGATACATTTCCTCAGGAGAATCAAAGACCCGGAAATCGTAATCAATGCCATCTAAATCGTAGTTGGCGGTTTCCCGTATGCCGAGGGTATGATCGAGCCACGCAAGATAGCCATCTGATCCGTTGCACCGAAACTGACTGACCAGTTCGAGCTTCGTGACTTCGCTGTGCGCCTTTTTCCCCCATTTTTCAATTTCGGCAATCGATCCGATATCATCCATCGTCACCTGCTGGCTTTCATCAATAAAGAAAACCGAACAGTAGCTCGCATCGATAATTTCTTTGACCTGATTGAAACTGTCCTTGTTATAGCGGTTCTTTTCCACCAGACGGTGCGCTTCATCAACGAGTAAAGTCGCAAATTCATTTTTCTGAGTGCCGACAAATGAACCGGATCCTTTAAACATGTTGTCGATTTCCCGGCGTTTTTTCGTTCCTTTCAGGCGTTCGGCATAGACGCTTCTCACCTGCGAGTTTTTCGTCACATACTGAATCAGCTGACCTTTCTGCGTCAGTTCCGCTAACAGGTTAATCGCAACAACCGTCTTGCCGGTGCCCGGTCCGCCTTTGACAATAATCGTCCGCTTGTGATGATCCTCCTGAGATTGCATGGAGAGATTCTTAATGATCTGAAAGACAACCTGCTGCCGGTCGAGCAATACGAATTCCTTATTCCCTTTCAGCATGCTTGCGATCACATCCTGCAGCCGTTTGGAAGGACGCAGTTTTCCGTAATCGATATTTTTCAGCGTGTCCTTTTCGTCGCCATAATTGATCCGTTCTTTAATGAAGCTTCGCAGGTTGCGCGTTTGGCCGCGGGTGAATGCGGGTGCGAGTTCAAGGACTTCTTCGTACTGACTGGAATCAAGCGGATCATCCTGTTCCATGCGCTGGTAATTATGGAGGTAGGCACACGGATGCAAACGGACATCTTCGTCTTCAACATAGCTGTTGTATTCCTGAATAAAAGCGGAGTACGACCATGCCTGATAACTCGGATGGGTCAGAGTATGGATTCCTTTATTGATGAACGTACGGACAATATTGCCGTCCCCTTCGATGGCTTCGAGCTTCTCCCACTGCTTGAGCTCGACAATGACAATGTTCTGATGATCCTCTTCATCCATGCCTGAGATCATGAAATCCACGCGCTTTGATGTCAGCGGAATATTATATTCGATCGCAATTCCGGCATCATCCGGAATCTCGTTGTCGTTAAGCACCCGGTACATGTAAAGCAATGAATTCTGCCAGGACCGGATCTCATTTGCGGGAGTTTTCCGATTCATCTTCTGCAGAAGGGTCTGTTCAAGTTTATTGACGAGCACTTCCTGATCCGTATCTTCCATGAACGTTGATTTTCTGCCACTGTAGATCAGCATCGTCCTTCCTCCTTTGCATCACAATTCTGTCACATCAGATATAACTAATTTATCACAGCAGGAAGCGAATGGTTTTGACCATAAGTATCATTTTTAACAATCACCATTTCTCCATGCGTCCTGATGATCAAAAAGGCTCCAGCATGTCCTCGGATGCCGGGCACTGCTGAAGCCTGAAAATTACTGATTATTGTTTAATGTGCCTGATTAATATGCTGCATCATACTGATCATCATCCTGGTCGTTATATTTTTTTCGCGACAGGAACATTAAAACCAGATTGACCAGCGCAAATAATGCCATCCATAACGTCCACTGATCCACTAGATTCATCGGAGCGGTCATATCTTCGGTCAGAATAAACAGATAGATTGCCGCAAAGGTCGGAATGATACTGAGTAAGCGTACGAATCCTTTTCTTTCCAGATTCTGTTGATCTTCATCGGCATATTCGTCATAGGCATCCTCTTCTTCTCTGTGCTTATTCACAAAGTAGAAGACAAGCATGAGAATCGTCATTACTCCCGACAGAATGGCGAGAAGCAAATTGACGAGTGCCCAGCGATTAATTTTTTATTGCCAAAAGCAAGGTATCTTTCCTCGCATTAAAAAATGCCTGAAGCGTTTCGATTTTCAAATCGAACATTTGCTTCAGGCATGATGTTATTTCAGATTGTGATCTGGATGATTTAATTTTTTATGCTTTCTAACCGAGCACTTTTACGGCATAGGAACAGATCGGAATGAGAGTGATATTCTGTTTTTTTGCTTCTTCAGCAATCATCAGAACAAGTTTTTTCGCAATGCCCTGTCCGCCATATTCAGGATTCACATACGTGGTCATAATTTTCCACGTATCGCCTTCCTGTTCGTAGGAGCAGAAACCGATTTTCTCTCCCTCATCATAGGCTGCACTCTGGCATTTTTCACGTTCATATTTGTACTGGATCATAAAGATACCTTCCTTTTCTCTCATTGTACCGGTCAGTCTAGTACTTCCCGTCTTATATGCCTATTCCGCTTTTAACAGATTGTTTTCTGCGAGATAGAAGTACAGAGCACCGATCAGGTTGGCATCGTTGGAGAATTCGCATGCGCTGATTTCCATACGGGAGGCCGGAATCTGTGGCGGCTTACGGTCAAAGAGTTCCTGAACTTTACGGTCTAACGTTTCAATCAGAATCGGCTGTCGGGAGATACCGCCGCCGATGGAGATTTTTTCAACATCCAGAATCAGCTGCAGACCTAATAAACCAGTCGCAAGAGAATCACAGAATTCATCCAGACGGTCTACGGCTACCGGATCGCCGGCATTGACCGCATTGAAGAAGTCCTTACCGTTCACAGAATCCGGATCGAGATTCTTCGCAACCGCATAACCGGTTGTTAAAGCTTGTGTGCAGTGATAAGTGCACCACCAGTCTGTCAGATTGGAGTCTGTCGGTGCATCCCAGCGAGTCGGAATACCGGAAAGTTCACCGGCACAGTTGGTGTTGCCGCGCCATAACTTGCCATCAATAATGATGGCACCGCCGATACCTGTTCCCAGGGTCATAACAATACCGGAATTCTTGCCTTTCATTGAACCTTTCCACAGTTCAGCTAATGCGGCAGATTTTGCGTCATTGAGGACACTGATTTCCACCGGAATTCTGTCTTTTAATAATTCAGCCAGGTTAGTGTTATCGAGATAGCCTAAAGCACCGCTTGTATAGAAGTAGGCTTTCTTGGAATCGATTTTTCCAGGAGCACTCATCGCAAGAGCCTGCGGATCCTGGTCTTTGTATTTTTCGTAGATTGAAACTAATGCATCGAGAAACGCATCGCGATCGTTTTTCGGAGTTGGCACTTCACCCTGTTCAAGGATTTCTGCATCGTCATTCATTAATGCATATTTAATGCCGGTACCACCAACATCAACAGATAAATAGTTACTCATAATTCCTCCATATTGGTAATTGTCGAATAGAGAGAAAATTTCGTATCCGGACTGATTCTGCCTTACGGGGGGGGTGGCGCTGAATCTTCCTGATCGAAATTTCGCCCTGATAACTTGATTATCAATCACGGTGTAAGCGGATTCAAGATTTCTTTTTACCGGAGGTCTTTTTCCTTACCGCTTTTCCGAAAAAAGGCAGTCCTTAGATATGAAGGACTGCCGGAGTGGATGATCAAAATATTATTGAATGCCTCGCTAGCGGAAAATATAGGTCGGCACATTGGCATTTTTAAATGTCGTATTACGCAGATAGAAGTACGCAAGGTACAGACACATTGCGATCCAGACAACCGGTTCAGTAAAGCAGACCCCGAGATATCCGGTTTTCGGAACGATGAAGAGTGTGAACAGAATCTTGCCGCATAATTCGATAATACTCGAAATGATCGGCACCGTTTTCAAGGACATACTCTGCAGAGAAATACGCAAATCGAGCAGGATGGCGAGTACCGGGAAGAACGGGACGTTCGTGCGCAGGTAGAGTGCTCCGGTATCGAGAACGACGTCAGTGGTACTTCCGGAGATCATTGCGATCAGGAAGCGCGCAATAAACATGATGACGATGCTGAGGACGATGGAGTAATACAGACCGAAGCGGTTGACGAACGCAATTCCTTTTTCAGCCCGTTCATACTGCTTGGCACCGATATTCTGGGCAACGAAAGAAGAAAGAGCCATCATCAGCGCAATAACCGGCAGATTCAGCATACCGATCAGCTTACGGGCAGCGGTATGACCGGAAACAATTAATGTACCCTGCTGGTTGATGCCGATCTGCAGAATCAGAGTTCCGGCAGAAACAATACTGGACATTAACGCCATGGATAAGCCCATTTCAGTTAAGGAACGGGCAAGAGAGCCATCCCATTTGAAATCGGCAAGACGCGGCATCAGTTCGCGTTTTTTCATGATAATCCAGATAATGCAGATGACCAGTGAGATCAGCTGCGCAATCAGAGTTGCCCATGCGGTTCCGGCAACACCCATATTGAACTGAGTGATAAATAACAGGTCGAGACCGATGTTCGTCAGACTCGAGATGACCAGAATGATCAGCGGAGTGACCGAGTCACCGGCAGCACGAAGCAGACCGGCACATAAGTTATAGAAGATGGTGATCGTCAGACCCCAGCAGATCACAATGATATAGGAGTAGGACAGATCAAAAATATCCGATGACGTCTGCATGAAATGCAGAATGGATTCCATGTTGAATCCGACAACCACAGACAGAATCAGAGAAACCATCAACGAGAGCAGAATGGAAAGGCCGACAGTGTGTCTGAACCCTGACATATCACCGGCACCGAATTTCTGAGCCGCAATAACGCCGAGTCCCTGACCGAATCCGGTACAGAAACCAACCATTAATTCAAACAGGCTTGCGACGGCGCCCACAGCCGCAAGTGAAAAATCGCCTAACACATGGCCGATAATGACGGTGTCCATCGTGTTATAGAGCGTCTGGAATAACTGGGAGAAAAATAACGGAATCGCAAAGATCACAATTGCCCGTTTTAAGTCACCCGAGATTAAAGACACTTGTTGTTTCATATATTCTCTTCTCCTTTCGCTTATTACTTTCCCTTAATCTTAAACATTCCTTCTCAGCCTGAATGATCATCCGGATTTTTCCATCAGTCTCATCTAACTGACTTTGGACCTGGCTTCTCTTCTGATCCCTTTTGTCAAAAGAAAAACGAACCTTCAAATATGACTATTGTTGGCCCGTTCAAGCTGGAATTTCGTGTTTCAGTTTCAAATCGATCTCATTTTAATCAAAAAAATTCCGAGACTCACACGTTTTTTTTACCGATCTATCAATACCGGCTGAAACCGCAATCATTTATCCCTGATTGCCATGGCTATATCGCCTTATTTAAAGCTTAATCTTTTCCTGCATGAATGATTTTCCCCATTCTGAAATACCGAAAAAATCCTGCCCGGAGCGAATCACGGACAGGATTTAAAATATGGAGTCTGTAGGAAAACAGTGGATATGGAATTCAGAATAATTCAGTTTGTTTCTTCTATTTGGATTCTTTAATGACGAAGTCAACAGCGCTTGCCGGATCACGGGTGAGGCTGATGTACTGCGCACCTTTTGTTTTAATGACTTTAATACCAAGCTGGTCAGCATCGGACTTGATTTCATCGTAGCGGGTCTGAACCTGCGGGCTCAGGATGACCATCTGGTAATCCTGAAGGATACCGGTATGACCACCGAATGCTTCGGCATGAGCATGAACGGGCAGAGATTTTTCTTCCGCACCCTGATTAACCGCATTCGCAAACATCGCAGATGTTCCGGCACCGACGCAGAGAACAAGAACGTTCAGCGGTTTCTGTTCTTCAGCCGGTTTTTCTTCAGCTTTTTCTTCGGCTACTTCAACTTCAGCAGTTTTAGTTTCAGCCGAAGCTGCTTCGTCAGCTTCCAGACTTGCTTCACGGTTCTGTGCTTCTTCAATGAGCAGGTTGGCATCGTAAGCTTTGACAAATGGCAGGTAGACTACCGCATCGACTACAATGAGCAGTACTGCAAGGACTGTGGCCATGAAAGACATGCCGGTACCAAGGAACAGACCGACAGGAGCCGGTGTCGCCCACGGCAGCACGTAGATAAAGGAGTTCATGGATAAAACATCAATGAAGAACTTGAAGATCCATGCGTTCAGGATCGGAACGATCAGGAACGGTACGAAGAAATAAGGATTTAATACAATCGGCGCAGCGAACAGAATCGGTTCGTTGACATTGAATAACACCGGGATAAAGGAAGCTTTACCGACGGCTTTCAGCTGTTTGGAGCGACAGAACCACATCATCAGGAATGGAATGACAAGTGTACATCCGGTACCACCGAAGCAGGCGATGAAGTTATTGAAGCCGACTGTTAAGGCATGGGAAGCATGTTCACCATTCTGGACCAGCATCAGGTTTGCTTCAACGTTGGCATAGATTGCGGCAGCAACTGCAGGTTCAACGATAGAAGGACCATGAATCCCGAGGAACCAGAAGAACGCCATTGCACCGGCAACCAGGCCAAGACCGAGATAGGAATCAGCAGCCTGGAACAGCGGAGAGAATAACAGAATTAAGCTTTCTGCAAAACGGACACCGAACACGAGTGAAGTAATCAGGTCTAATGCCACGCAGCATAATACGGAGAAGGAGAACGGGAATACGTTCTTGAAGACGTTGGAGATTACGCCCGGAACTTCAGGTGGCATTTTAATCGTAATGTTCTTTTCCGAACAGAATTTATACATGTTAGCGGAAATGAAAGCTGCGATGAACGAGCAGAGCAGGCCTTTCGTTCCGAGGTAAGTGACATCGAAGCCACCGTCAATTTCATTAATCGCCAGGCACAGAAATCCGCAGATACTTGCCAGCATGACGGAAACGATATTCATCGTCACACCTTTTGGCAGTTTGTGAGACAGGTTTTCTCCTAAGGAACGGGCAGTTGTTGCGGCAACAAGGATACCGACAACACCCATGGTCAGGTTATAGACGCGCCACAGCCAGCTGCTTAATGTGGCAGGCAGCGTGATCCCGAAAACTTCCGGAAGAGCTGCGCACAGAATGAAAATACTGGAGAACAGGATTGCAGGCATTGCGGCTAAAAAGCCATCACGAATTGCCTGCAGGTAGGCATTGCCGGCAAGCTTGTTGAAGAATGGCCGGCCTTTTTCGATAAACGAGATAATCGCATTCATAATTTTTTCCTCATAGTCAGCAGGGTGATCAGCCCCATAAAGATTTGCGCAAGTCTCTGGTTTTTTTAATTCATTTCAGGTCTGAATGAATACATCAGGTAAAGCTGTTGCCCGTGTCCGGATGATAGGCAACGTATTTATATCAGACAAAGAACGACCTTCTGAGCGTTCTTCGTCGAATATCAGATGGAAGATTCCAATTTAGCGGGAATCAGCGCCGGGGGAAGTAAAACGGCGGGAGATTTCAGTGCGAATCCGGTCCGGATTCTTTTTTCGGTTTGTTCAGGATGTTTTACTTGTTGCGTTTGTAGAGTTCGATCATGTCTGTGATCAGATCACGCAGCAGGATCGTTGTCATTAAGTGGTCCTGACCATGGATGAAAATAAAGCCCATGTCCATGTCTTCACCACCTGCTTCTGCAGCAAGGATCTGCGTCTGGCTCTTGTGAGCGAGGTTGATGTTGTCATCTGCTTCTGCAAGCATTTCATCAACATGGTCGAAGTTGCCGCTGCGTACCTGTTTGAGCAGATCGAGCAGAGTGCTTCTTGCATCGCCGGAGTAGGCAACGATTTCAAAACCGGTCATTGTGAGTTCGTCTTTAGTCATTTTGAGTTCTCCTTAGTGAGTTGAAATAAGTTTAAGTAAAACTTTGAATCGTAACTGCTAGATAATCGTTTTCGTATCCGAAAGCAGTTTGTACCAGTAAGCGGACTGTTTCGGGTAGCGTTTCTGGGTTTCAAAATCAACATAGAATAATCCGTAACGCTTGTTGTAGCCATTTGACCAGCTGAACACATCCATTAAGGACCACAGGAAGTAGCCTTTGACATTGACGCCGGCTGCAATCGCATCGCTCAGAGCATTCATATATTTGCGGATGTAGTCGATACGTGGCTGATCCATGATGATTCCGTCATGGAATTCATCTTTGTACCCCATACCGTTTTCGGTAATATAGATCGCTTTGTAGTTCGGATAGTCGTTCTTAATTCTGAGCATCAGATCGTACATGCCTTCCGGATAGATGAGCCAGTCCCAGTCGGTTCTTTCCAGACCTTCTTTGTAGATGCGCTCACCGATACCTTTGACTTTATAGGAACCTGTACCTTTATCGCCGGTTCCGTTATGGTGAATCGCATTTTCACCGTTGTAGGCTTTCACGAAGTGGCTCTGATAGTGGTTGACACCGAGATAGTCGTTGCGGTCTTTTGCTTTTTCCATTTCAACAAAATCAGCTTCATCAAAATGATAAGTCGCATTGTTTGTGGCACAGATTTCATCGAGGGCTTCGAGTGTTTCCCTGGAGTAGCGTCCTTTGTAGGTGGCATCAAGCAGGAAGCGGATACTTAAGGCATCATCGAGGAATGCCGCATGGATATCTTCCGGAGCATCACTTGCCGGATATTTCGTTTCCAGGGAGTGAACAACACCGATCTGACCATTATAGCCGCCATCTTTAAACAGGTTTACGACACGGGCGTGGGCATACATCATGTTGTGCAGGCAGGCGATGACTTTTGTTAAGTCATATTTAATTCCCGGAGGGAAAATGCCAAGCAGGTACTGGTTGGTCGCAACCGGATAGATTTCATTGAATGTGGACCAGAATTCAACTTCCTTAAATTCTTCGAAGCAGAAGTGTGCATAGTTCACGAACGCTTCGATGGTATCGCGGTTGAGGAAGTCGCCCTGATCGAATAATGCTTTCGGGGTATCGAAGTGGTGCAGAGTGACGAAGACTTTAATCCCTCTCTTCTTCGCTTCGGCGAGTACTTTATGGTAGTACTCCACGCCTTTCGGGTTCACTTCGCCAGTTCCCTGCGGGAAAATGCGGCTCCATGCGATCGACAGACGGATGCCGTTAACACCGAACATCTGACACAGCTCGATGTCTTTTGCGTACTGATGATAGAAATCACTTGCCGGTTCAGCGAGGAAACGTCCCTGTTCTTCCAGGTATTCATCCCACGCTACGGCTCCTTTTCCATCTTCATGGGTTGCGCCTTCTGCCTGATAGGCTGCCGTCGCTCCGCCGAAGATGAAATCTTCAGGTAACGTTTTAAACATATCCATGCTCTCCTTTTATATAGGGCTCATTGAACGGAAGACTGTCGCACAGAGCGGGTTTTGTGTGCCGTCCAATGTCCCTTTTTGAGAAAACTGTTTCGATTTTGTTTGTTTTGTTTTGTTCGAAACGGTTCTCGTTATTTCTTGCACCCATAATATAGCCCCTCGCAGGCACAGAGTCAACAAGAACAAACAACTTTTTCAAACAATTTCGCTCGAATTTTGGAGTGGTAGCGTTTTAGTTGTTCGATTTTGTTCGATTGTACTTGATCTTGGAAACAATTGCCGGTATAACTGATGATGTAAGGAGTGATTGGAAATGCTGAAAAGAGAAAGACTCTCTAAAATCCTTGAAATGGTTAATCAGAAAGGGATTGTGACTGCGGCCGAGATTATGGAAAGTCTCGAGGTTTCCGATATGACCGTGCGCCGCGATCTTGATGAACTGGAAAAGAACGGAAAACTGATCCGCGTGCGCGGTGGAGCGCAGTCGTTAGATTACAATATTGATTTCGAATTATCCCACATGCAGAAATCAACGGTTCAGGTCGATGAAAAACTCGCGATCGCCAAATATGCGGCCTCTTTAGTCCAGGAACACGAAACGGTCTTCTTAGGACCGGGCACCACGATCGAAATGATGGCCGTCATGCTGCAGGACAAAAATGTGCGCGTTGTAACATCGTCCTTACCGGCATTTGAAGCGTTAAAAGATAAATATGAAGACCGCATTCTGTTAATTGGCGGCAACTTCCGCAGCAATACCGGTTCTTTCTATGGTGTACTCGCCAATCAAGCGACCGCTTCTCTCAAATTCAGTAAGGCCTTTATTTCCTGCAACGGAATTGCGGATGCCGAGATTTCCACTTCCTCAATGGAAGAAGGAGAACTTCAGGCGATTGCCTGCAACAATGCCCGTCAGGTATATGTATTAGCCGACAGTCACAAATTCAACCGCGAAGATTTCTTCGTTTACTACCGACTATATAACATCGATGAACTCATCACCGATACTCATCTCAGTGACGACATGATGGAACACTATAGTGAATTCACTCGAATCGTTCGAGTCCAAGGAGAGAACTGATTATGCAAGGGGTAATATTTGATTTTAACGGGACTTTATTTCTCGATAACGACAAGCATGTCAAAGCCTGGAGCCGTATTTCCCAGGAGCTGCGCGGCAAGCCCATTACCGAACACGAACTCCATACTTATATGAACGGTAAGCCGAATGTGCAGATCGTCCGCTATCTCAATGATGGTAAGGAAGATGCCGAACTGGAAAACCGATATTCCGTCCTCAAGGAACAGTACTACCGCGAATTCTGTAAAGCAGATACAGAAAACTTCCATCTGATTGAAGGAGCCGAAAAGTTATTTGACGACTTAAAAGCAAATGACATTCCCTTCACCATCGCATCTGCATCGATCAAGGACAATATTGATTTCTTCGTGGAAAGTTTCCACCTCGACAACTGGATCCGACCGAAAGATATCGTCTATGATGACGGCACGTTTGAAAACAAGATCGGCATGTTTAAAAAAGCTGCAGAGATTCTCGACCGTCCGATCGAAACCCTGACGGTCATCGAAGATTCCCTTGCCGGTATCAACAGTGCCATCGCATGTGGTATTCAGGATATCCGTCTGTTAGACTCCGGTCATATCTATGATCAGGTTAAGGATTTCCCGCAGATCACGCAGGTCGTCCGCAACATGAACGAAATCACACGTTAACTGTGGTTCATCCATGACTGACTGATATTTACTAACTTTTTTCGGAGAGCGAATCGCTTTCCGATTTTTTTCTGACATCACAAAGAGAATTTCACTCACCATTTAGGAACATTTCACATATTTTGCCATCTTTTGATTTTTCCTTTTTCCTCATCCTGTCATCGCTTACAATGAATCTGTACCTGAGTCCAAAATTCTCAGAGACTTCAGTATGCCAGTACTGAAACAACCACAGCCTATAATCGATATTCAGACCATTCTGTCTGAATCCGCCCACAAAACAAGACCTCATCTGATCATGAGGCCGCTTATAGGAGGAAAATATGGGACTTTTTAATCGTTTGTTCAAATCACAGCCGGAAACTACACTCGACGTAGCCGATGATGTCATCGTTGCACCAGCAGACGGAGAATTAATTGACGTCACTACCGTTTCCGATCCGATGTTCGCCCAGCAGCTTATGGGTCCGTCGATCGCATTCACTTATCCGGGAGACAAAGTCACCATCACTGCTCCGGCAAACGGAACTATCACAGTCCTGTTCCCGACCGGTCATGCGTTTGGTCTGACGATGAAAAACGGCGTGGAAATTCTCATCCACATCGGCATCGACACCGTTTCAAGCAACGGCGATGGCTTCAAGATTCTCAAGAAGCAGGGTGAGACCGTAAAAGCCGGCACTCCGATCGTTGAAGTTGACCTTGCCAAACTGAAACAGAAATACGACATGCCGACAATGCTGATTATCACCAATCCGAATAGTCAGGATATTCACTTCAAAGCTCCGGGAACTGTTAAACTCGGTGATCCGGTTCTAATGTAATTTCTGATTTCCATTCATTCACAAGTTTTAGAAACAAAAAGTGCGAAGAAAACTGATGGTGTATCTTTCTTCGCACTTTTTCTTACTTCAGTAAATGAAGCCTGTTCATTTTATAAAACAGTTTGTCATAAGTGAGAACAGACTTTTTCCGGTATGATTTCGACTTACCCTGTAGGCGTAACGTTTACGAAAATCACCGACGAGAAAAACGAGGTTAAACATGGAAAAGAAACACTATAAAGGAATTATCTACGATATCGACTGTACTCTTCTCGATACATTCCGCATGAATATGGTGCCACTGCAGCGCATTATTAAAGAAGAGCTAAATGAAGACTGGCCTTTAGAGCGTCTGATGCCCTTCACTGCCTATGCAGGCATGAAAGTCATGGAAGAACTCGACATCAAAGACAAGGAAAAAACATATGCGCGCTGGGTCAAATACGTCAACGAATTCGAAGAAGGCGCCAATCCTTATCCGCATGTCGAAGAAGTTCTAAAAACGATCCACGCCATGCACATCCAACAGGCGATTGTGAGTTCCAAACTTCGCGATCAGTATGAAATCGACTTTGTCTCCAAAGGATTTGACAAGTATATGGATGTTGCGGTTCTTGCCGACGATACTCCTTATCTCAAACCGGATCCGCGACCGGTCGAGCTTGCGATCGATGAGATGGGACTGAGCAAGGATGAAGTGATCTACATCGGCGATGCGCTCTCCGACTATCTCGTCTGCATTAATGCCGGAATTGATTTTGGGTATGCGACATGGGGCAGTGTGAATGGCGAAGGAATCGAAGCTTCCATTATTCTCAATGAACCGCTCGATATTCTGAAACTCGTTCAGGACTAGTTCTAAATTCTCATTCATCAGCCTTTCAAACTCCGCCAAGAGCGGAGTTTTTTGTTGAGAGAAAAGCCGGTACATTCATCACGCGTGTCATTTCGGGATATCTTACAAACGTTTACATCGATATCGTCTTTGTATATTTTACGATCCTCTTTCTTTATATTTAACGATCGATTAACTTTGAAAAGGCGGTCTCAAAAACACTTTTGACCGTATAACTAATCCGACAATAACGAGGGAAATCATGAAGAAATATAAAGGCATTCTGTACGATCTCGACTGTACTCTGTTAGATACGATGAAAATGAATATGATTCCGCTACAGCGGATCATTAAAGAAGAAAAGAACGAAGACTGGGCGATTGACGAACTGCGTCCGTTCATGGCATATACCGGTATGAAAGTCATGGACATTCTCGACATCAAGGACAAGGAAAAGACCTATGCGCGCTGGGTGAAATACGTTAATGAATTCGAAGACGGTGCCAAGGCATTCCCGCACGTTGAAGAAGTGCTTTCCCGTCTTCACAACAAGAAAATCAAGCAGGCAGTTGTCAGTTCCAAGCTTAAGGATCAGTATCAGATCGACTTTGTCTCCAAAGGACTCGACAAGTATATGGATGTTGCGGTTCTTGCAGATGATACTCCGCATCAGAAACCGGATCCCGAACCGATTGAACTCGCTTTAAAGAAACTGCATCTCAATAAAGATGAAGTGATCTACATCGGAGATGCCTACTCCGACTATCAAGCCTGTGTGAATGCCGGAGTTGATTTTGGTCTGGCAACCTGGGGCAGTTTCAGCGACAAAGGTATTCATCCGACTGTGCGCTTAAACGATTCCCGCGATATTCTCAAACTCGTCAAAGCCTAGATCAATTCATAATTTTTCATCTCTTCCCCTTTTAAAAATATGGAATTCCAAAAAATACGTGCCTCTGTCTGATACAGACTGGCACGTATTTTCATTTATCCGGTATGGATTGTGAATTATAGAATATCGATACGATCGCGGTACTGACGAATAAACTCATCATTGATCTGATCACCGCGATCAAGATTGCCGCTGACCCAGATCGGCGGATTAATTCCCTGCTCGGCGAGGTTTTGAATGGTCTGTCCGACAATTCCCACCAGCAGAGTCATTGCGACAACAGTGGATGGGGAGCAGAATTTTTCGGAAACCCGCGGATCTTCGAGGACGGAATCGCCTTTTATGCCACAGATATCGAGGACAATGTCACTGACATCCTTCAGCATCTTCTTTGAGGAATGGCGTGAAATGACGTTGTTGGAATACTGAAGCGAAGTCACCGCAACCACCTTCATGCCCATTTCCTTAGCCGCTAACGCCATATCAATCCCTGCCGCATTGCGTCCGGAGACGGACACAATCATCATGATGTCCTGCGGCTTCGGATTCTGTGTTTTCAGAACTGCTTTCGCAACACCTTCCTGGCGTTCCATAATCTGAGACAGTTTCACTTTCGGATAAATATTATACTGGGGAACCATAATGGCGTTGATCGGAACGAGTCCGCCTGTACGGAAACACAGTTCCTCGCCGAACATCTGGGAATGACCGCATCCGAAAACATGGATCACTCCGTCATTCATAATGCATTCTGTAAACCATTTCGCGATCGTATCCATCGTCTCTTCCTGTTTTAAGGCTTCATCGATCTGCCTGTTTACGATCTGCGCAAATTCGGTATACCGTTTCATGATAATCTCCTTTGGATCTTCTCCTTTTCTTCATCATATCACCGGAGAATCTTTACGAAAAATCCGCAAAAAACAGTGCTGATGCGATTAGGTTTACTTACAGTCATTTTCTTTAAGAATTATCATCGTCCTCTTTTTAGACGAATCCGGTCTCCTAAAAAATGGCATAGATACATAGTGATTATTTAAGGTGTTATTTCAATCTTTTTCAGACTTCTATTTAACTCATAAAATTTAATCCAGTTTTCTCATTCCGGTCATTTCATCCGGACTTTGTCTGATTCCAGAAACGACCCAAAGAAAAAAGGCTGTACCGTTTCTTTACCGTCTGAAAAACAGGTAATTTGTACAACCTCTATCTCAAAATTTCAAAGTTAATCTCAAATGAAGAGTTATTTAAAATCTTCTTCATCGAGGTGGAATGGTTCGTTTTTCGGCCATGCGTAAACTTCCTCTTTATCGTGGACAATGGAGGAGTTGTGGTAGAGAGCACGGCGACGCTTGCGTTTTAAGACAAGCGCATTGACCTCACCACCCATTAAGAAGATAACACTCGTCAGATATAGCCACAGCAGCAGGACCACAAAAGCACCCAGGGTGCCGTAGATAATGGAATAGCGCGCAATATTTTCAACATAGAACGAGAACACCGCACTCGAAGCTAACCAGACAATCATCACCGCAATAACACCGGGCAGAATCGACCTGAGCGGCTGATGATGATCAAGTGCCAGTTCATAAACGATAATCAGCGCAAACACGATCATGAATCCGGCGATGGCGAAACGGGCGTATTCCCAGATATTCAGATAAGAATCTGAAATCTGAATGAATCCTTCCGGCAGAAAACTCAGGAGCTGATGAATGAGATTCGGACCGAAGACGATCAGAACCAGCGAAATACAGAGCGTCAGCGGAATAACGATCGCCGCAATAAGTTCCTTGAATAACTGTTTAAGCTGGCTCGGGGCTGCCGGCAGTTCATACGCAATACGGATGGTGTTCATGATCTCGTGAACAACGCGCCACGGAAAATAAATGGAGAAAAACATCGCAAATGAAAAGAGTACAGGCGATGGAGTTTCTTCAACATAGCGCACATATCCTCCGAGCAGATCGAGAACGGCCTGGGGCAGAACGTTGCTCAGGTTCTGGAACATCGGCTCAGCCTGGATGTTTAACGATCCGACAAGCATGGAGATCAGAATCATTAGAGGAAAGAGCGAGAAAATCAGATAATAGGTTAACGCTGCGGAGCGTGTTCCGATATCATCAATGAAATAGCGTACACTAAGCTGCACAATCAGCGACTGGGAGATCCGCCCTTTTGATGCATGCTTTTTCTTCCGTGCTGATTTCATAAGTTCAATCCTTTCTTTTTTAAACAGCATCCTGCTGACCGTTTTTATAATGTGAGATTAGCCTTCTGAATCATTATGTTTAATTTCAGTATGTCTTTAATAAGATTGCTTTAATTTTCGCATCTTGCAGGCAGAAATGCACCATAAATTAGTGGCTTCATCGTGGTGCCTTTAATCTGTTTTTAAGATGAGCATTAAAAATTTACCGGTCTGAGGGATTTTTTCCAAGTTTTATCGCCGCTATAGCCGTTCCAGACCCCACATTTCCTGTGGAATAGGTTCCACTTTCCGCTAAATAGGCAAAAAGAAAAGACACCAGGTCGCCAGATCATGGTATCTTTTCTCAAAAGATGAATTAAAAAGAAATAAAATAGGCATGAAAAGTTGAAAATGACTGTTGAATCAGTTCCAGCTCATCACGAATTTATCCTAATCTTTTTTTGACTAAGTAAAATAACAAATTAATTTTAAGTAAAGATTATCATCAAAAATAACGGATTCTGATTATTCTTTAAGGTTTTTATATTCATCGTATTATCTATGAAAAGAGGTTTGGTTCATGACAATTTCTAACAATGTTCTGCACATTCGCCGTTCCGCTTTAAATGATCTTGATGGTATTTATCAGATGGTCTGCCTGCTTGAAGAATGCGAGTTTGACCGGACTGAATTCGAACGGATCTATCGCAATATGCTCAAGGAGCCGGAACGCTACGTTATGCTTCTAGCATTCCAGGACGATGAGCCTGTCGCCTATCCGGGCATGCGCATGGAGGAACTGCTGCATCACAACGCCAAGGTCTGCGAGATTCTTGAATTCCTTGTCCTGCCGACCACACGCTCTCAGGGCATCGGCCATCGGTTTTTTGAGTATGCCTGCCAGTTTGCGAAAGATCAAGGCTGCGTACAGATCGAACTTTCCTCAAATATGCGCCGTCTGCGTGCTCATGCCTTCTATGAGCGTCAGGGCATGACGAAAGATCACTTCAATTTCACAATGCCGCTATAATTGTTCACGTTTCCAGAACAGGACGTTAGTCAGCTTTTAAGCGTAAACTGCGGAAATGTGCCTTACTTCTTTGAAAACCGTTTCCAGTTTGCGTATAGTATTCGATGTGTCAGGATTTTAAATCCTTCTGATGTCCTAAACAGAAAAACAGCTTCTCTAGCAGTGATCTGCCATAGTGAAGCTTGCATATCTTACATATATATAGATCCGGTAGGGATCTAGAGGAGACTAGAATGAGCGGCAATACTTCTTCGAATACAAAACAGAAACTGAAAGACCAGCTGTATCAGATTTTCCGTTTCGGTCTGATCGGCGGACTCGCGTTTGTCATTGACTATGGTTTAATGATTTTCTGCACGGAAGTGCTTGGTATTCACTATTTAATTTCTTCTACAATTTCCTTCGTGGTTTCCGTCATCTTTAACTACGTAGCCAGTGTGAAATGGGTATTCGACGTCAACAACGGCAAGAACCAGACCCAGAACATGGTGTTCTTCATCACCTTCTCTGTCATCGGTCTTGGCATTAACCAGCTGATCATGTGGATCGGCAGTGACTTCATGCACATCAGCTACATGATCGTCAAACTGTTTGCGACTTTCATCGTTATGATCTTCAACTACGTAACCCGCAAAAAATACTTCGAAAAATAAAATTCTGGTTCTGATCAGTTCTGAATTCAATCGAGTAGGCAAGTAATTAGCTGACCTCTCACACCACCCTGCGTACGGATCC
>JBJEFF010000165.1:0-5553 GCA_051873775.1 Allobaculum sp.
CCTTTAGGAGGGCCGATCCCTCAAAACATCGCACTATTTCCGAGGGCCAAAAAAGTCCATATCCGATGAGGACATGGACTTTGAAGACTTAATCAAAATCGTAGTATTTTTTATAAGCTTTCTGGGTAATCAGACCCTGAACCTGACGGACAGTTTCAATCGCAACACCGACAACGATAATCATACCAGTGCCGCCGAGTGCCATTGAAGTTGGCATCTCAGCCCATAACAGAGGCATTAAGTGCGGTAATACCGCAATCAGTGCGAGTGCTGTTGCACCAAGAACCGTAATTCTGGTGAGGGCTTTGTTGACGTAGATTTCTGTCTGTTTACCAGGTCTCACACTCGGAATATATGCGCCGGATTTACCGAGGTTATCGGCAATCTGTTCCGGATTGATCTGCATATTCGAATAGAAGAATGTAAACAGAAGAATCATGACGACATAAATCAGGATGGAGTACCAGGTTCTTAAGCCTAACCATAACTGCATCGTTGTATACCAGCTAGCTCCGTTCGCAAAGAAGCTGCACACCTGTAAAGGTGCCATCATCAGAGATGATGCGAAGATAACCGGGATAACGGATGCAGAGTTGATCTTTAATGGCAGGTAGTTCATTTTAGAATTTTTAGCCAGAGACATCGATGAGGATGTGTACTGAATAGGAATTCTTAATTCGGCTGTATTGATGAGGGTTACAAGAATAATAATCAGCAGATATACAGCAATATATGCTGCAAAGACCCATCCGCCATGAGCAAGTTCACCGTTAACAAGGGTATTCCAGGCATCAGAGAACTGCTGCGGCATACGGCCGACAATGCCGGCCATGATGACCATGGATACACCATTACCGATTCCCTTTGCAGAAATCTGGTCACCGATCCATACAAGGAACATGGATCCTGCCGTAAAGATCATGGATACATAGAGTAATTTCGCAGTGTTTAAACCACCGATAAATAACCCGCTGTACATATTGGAGAAGCTATAGGAAATGGAGAAAGACTGAACGAAACCGAACACTACAGCTAAGTAGCGTGTGTACTGATCCAGTTTTTTCCGACCGTTAGCTCCAGATTTGGACAATTCAGTCAGAGCTGGAATAACATCCATGCTTAACATCTGGATAATGATGGATGCGGTAATGTAAGGTGTAACCCCGATTGCAAATACGGAGAACTGCTCTAATCCACCGCCTCCAAGCAGGCTCATCATCGCAAACAAGCTGTTATCTTCCAAACTGCCTACGAGTCCATCTGTGTTTACGCCAGGTACTGTGATGGCACAGCCCAAACGATAAACAAGAAAGGCAAAGAGAGTGAACAGGATCCTGTTACGGATGTCCTTGTTCATCATCATTGCCTTAATGCTTTTCATTAACGAACCTCGATGGTTCCGCCTGCTTTGACGATAGCTTCTTCAGCTGATTTAGAGAATTTAGCTGCTACAACGTGCAGTTTTTTCTCAAGAGTTCCTTCGCCAAGAACTTTAACTCCAGCGAGCTGTTTCTTCAGGATACCTTCAGATTTCAGGAGTTCTGGAGTAACTGTTGTACCGTCTTCGAAACGGTTCAGATCTCTAACGTTGATCACTGCATATTCTTTGCGGTTGAAGTTAGTGAATCCGCGTTTTGGTAAACGGCGAGCCAGAGTTGTCTGACCACCTTCAAAACCTAAACGTACTCCACCGCCGGAACGTGCTTTCTGGCCTTTCTGACCACGTCCAGAAGTTTTACCAAGACCGGATCCAGGTCCGCGTCCAATTCTTTTTCTGGATTTGCGGGATTCAGTCTGGGAAAGTTCATGTAATTTCATTTCGTTTCCTCCTTCTTACCCGCGGATTTCTTCTGGCTTTTTGCCACGAAGTTCAGCTACCTGGTCAAGTGTACGCAGGGACTGCAGACCTTGTACTGTAGCGCGCACGGTATTGATTTTTGTACGGCTTCCGAGGTTTTTAGTTAATACGTCAGTGATACCTGCAAGTTCAAGAACTGCACGGGTAGCACCACCGGCGATAACACCAGTACCTTCAGATGCGGGTCTCATAAATACTTTTCCGGCACCAAATACGCCAGTGATTTCGTGAGGAATTGTAGTTCCTACGATTGGTACGGTGAACATGTTTTTCTTAGCAGCTTCAGATGCTTTACGGATAGCTTCTGGTACTTCTTTTGCTTTACCAGTTCCTACACCTACGCGGCCTTTTTTATCACCAACTACAACTAAAGCAGCGAAACGCATACGGCGTCCACCTTTAACTGTTTTAGCAATACGGTTGATGGAGATTACCTGTTCATCGAATTCTTTTGGTTCTCTTCTTTGTCTTCTCTCGTTTGGCATTGGGCGACCTCCTAGAATTCCAGGCCGCCTTCACGAGCGGCTTCAGCTAATGCCTGAACGCGGCCAGTGTAAAGGTAACCACCACGGTCAAACACAACTTTTTTAATATCTTTTTCGAGTGCGCGTTTAGCGAGCTCAGCACCTACTAATTTAGCTGCTTCAATGTTACCGCCGTTAGACAGTTTCATTGCTTCAGAAGAAGCAGATACTAAAGTGTGGCCATGAACATCATCGATGATCTGAGCCTGGATATTGGCATTACTTCTGAATACGTTTAAACGTGGGCATTCAGGAGTTCCGCTAATTCTCTGACGAATACGTAAATGACGTTTCTGTCTTGCTGCGTTTCTAGATTGTTTTTTAATCATAGTCTATACTCCTTTCCCACTATTTCTTACCAGCAGTCTTACCTTCTTTACGACGAACGTATTCATCTTTGTAACGAATACCTTTGCCTTTGTAAGGTTCTGGTTTGCGGACTGCTCTGACGTCAGCAGCGAATTCGCCGACGTTCTGTTTGTCAATACCTTTGATTACGATAGTTGTTGCAGATGGGCATGTAACTTCCAGACCAGCCGGAATTTCCATTTCAACTGGGTGGGAGTAACCAACGTTCATAGTTAAAGTGTTGCCTTTAACTGCTGTACGGAAACCGATACCGACGAGTTCGAGATCTTTCTGGAATCCATCGGATACACCAACAACCATGTTGTGGAGCAGAGCACGTGTTGTACCATGCATCTGTTTTGTAGCTTTTAAGTCATTGGGGCGTTTTACAATGACTGTGTTGTCTGCGATTTCAATAGTAAGATAATCTGCAAACTTTCTTGTCAAAGTCCCTTTAGGCCCCTTGACAGTCACCTCATTCCCTGGTGCTACTTCGATCGTAACTCCAGCAGGAACGGTAATCAGTTTATTGCCGATACGTGACATTCAGTAATTTCCTCCTGCTTGAACCGGATTTAACCGGTATATAAGGCATCCCTGAATACACGAAAGCTCCCGTCGAAACGGGATCTTTCAGATTCATGGACTGCCAAAATCAATGCACTCAGCCTTTTCCGCAGAAACTATATGTTTCGTTATGAATCGTTTTTATACACCAGACGATGAATCCGGATACGCTGCACCGGCGAATTAAGGGTCTCGCTAAAGGAGCAGCGCCTGAAAAAGGTTATGAGCACATGATTTTTAACAATTTAAGATTCTACCAGATATAAGCGAGAACTTCGCCGCCTACATTGGCTTTTTTTGCATCTCTATCAGTCATTACACCGTTAGATGTAGAAATGATAGCGGTGCCGAGACCGTTTAATACGCGTGGCAGGTTGTCTGCTTTGGCGTATACACGCATTCCCGGTTTAGAAATACGTTTCAGACCGGAGATAACTTTTTCTCCGTTTTTGCCGTATTTCAGATCGATTGTTAAAGTTTTCTTTACACCATCAGCTTCAGTGGAGAAACCATTGATGTATCCTTCTTCAACAAGAATTTTTGCAATATGTTCTTTCTCTTTGCTGGAAGGCATGGAGACTGTTTCATGCTTCTGTGCAAGAGCATTGCGAATACGAGTGAGCATATCTGCAATTGGATCGGACAATGTCATGATAATTAACCTCCTTGTTACTACCAGCTTGCTTTTTTAACACCAGGGATCTGACCTTTGTAAGCCAGTTCTCTGAAGCAGATACGGCAGATGCCGTATTTCTTTAATACAGAGTGCGGACGGCCGCATCTCTGACAGCGAGTGTACTCGCGAACTTTAAATTTCTGAGGACGCTGCTGTTTTAACTTCATCGCTTTCTTTGCCATGAGTTCCTCCTACTTTTTGACGAAAGGCATCCCCATCATAGTGAGCAGAGCCTTTGCTTCGTCATTTGTTTCTGCGGTTGTAACGATAACGACATCCATACCTCTGGAACGGTTAACTTTATCAAAGTCAATTTCCGGGAAGATGATCTGTTCTTTTACACCGAGAGTATAGTTACCGCGTCCGTCAAACGCTGTATCGGAAACACCGCGGAAGTCACGTACACGTGGTAAGGAGATGTTGAATAACTTATCCAGGAATTCGTACATCTTAGTGCCGCGTAATGTAACTTTGCATCCGATTGGCATACCTTCACGAACTTTGAAGTTCGCGATGGATTTTCTTGCTTTAGTGATTACCGGAGCCTGTCCAGTAATAGCAGCGAGTTCTTCAACTGCTTCATCCATAAATTTGGAGTTCTGAATAGCGTCACCAACACCAACGTTGATTACGACTTTTTCAATCTTCGGAACCTGCATAGTGGAAGAATAGTTGAACTGTTTCATCAGTTCCGGAACGATCTGGGACTGGTATTTTTCTTTTAACCGGTTCATGTTCTATCCTCCTACTTCTTTTCCTTTACTTCGTTACCGCTCTTTTTGAAGTAACGAACTTTAACTGTATTACCATCTTTGTCTTCGACAAACTTGTATCCTACACGTCCAGCTTCTTTAGCTTTTTCATCGTAAAGAGCAACGTTGGAAACGTCGATCTTAGCTTCTTTTTCGATGATTCCGCCATCAGGGTTAGCCTGGGTAGGTTTCTGGTGTTTCTTCACAATGTTGACACCATCAACGATGACCTTGTTTTCTCTTGGGAAAGCTGCAAGGACTTCGCCGATTGTGCCTTTATAAGCCCCGGTCATTACCTGGACTTTATCGCCTTTTTTAATCTTCACGAAAAATCCTCCTTACAGTACTTCTGGAGCCAGGGACACGATCTTCATGAAATCATGGTCACGAAGTTCACGTGCGACTGGTCCGAAAATACGAGTTCCCCTTGGGGTTTTGTCATCTTTAATTAATACAACTGCGTTGTCATCAAATTTGATGTAAGTTCCGTTTTCACGGCGTACACCATATTTAGTTCTTACGATAACGCCTTTTACAACGTCACCTTTCTTAACGGTTCCGCCAGGAGCGGCCTGCTTAACAGCGCACACAACGACATCACCGATGTTGGCAAATTTACGCTTACTTCCGCCAAGTGGACGGATGACCAAAACTTCTTTGGCACCCGTGTTGTCGGCAACGCGCAAACGGCTTTCATTTTGAATCATTTGCTCTTCCTCCCAGCTTAGCCACGGGCTTTTTCAACGATCTGAACCAGACGGAAACGTTTGGTTTTGGAAAGTGGTCTTGTTTCCATAATTTCTACAAGATCGCCTTCTCTAGCAACGT
>JBJEFF010000166.1:0-5491 GCA_051873775.1 Allobaculum sp.
CCGGAACAAGGGTGGGGAGCCGACGGCGGCGGGTCCCTATGAATGAAAAAAAGATCTACCGCTATCCGATTAAGCGGCTGGCGAGTGATATAGACGATTTCTTCCATATCGAAAGTTACCGCCTGCTCAGTCTTGATGACTGTCTGGATTCCTGGCTGGATAATGAAACTCTCTATCATCAGGTCCGTGATATTCTTGAATACCGGACTGTGCGTTATTACACAAACCGTTATCTGAAAACTCTCGACCGAAAACATTAGTAGTAACTCCACCGGATCTGATATCTGAATCTCATTCATCTCTGACATTTCAATCTGAACGAAAAGATGCGCTATGAAAATTTGTTCATACCGCATCTTTTTTGATTGATTCGAGGTCAATTATCCCAGCCAGTATATGTGTATGACCTTTATGGCTGCTTTTTCCAGAAGAAAACCGGATGATCCCTCATCCGGCATATCTTGTATTGTGATGTACAAACAAAATATTCACAAAACTTTATTTCAGCCTGTCTGAAAAGTTTATATGTGAATCTGATCCAGGCTCAGACCAGATCTCTGTGCACAGAAGATTTCAGTTTTAAGCTTCTTCCGCTTCAAGTTCATTTTCTTCAAACGGGGTAACTTCAATCGGCTTGCCCCGAAGAGCAGCAATCCCCTGAAATGCGACAACAACGCCAAGAGCTAACAGCAGGATTGCAAAGATCAGCTGCATGCTTAAGCCAAGATCAAGTCCGGTTGTAAAGAACTGAGTTCCCAGCGTATAGATCGTCAGAGAGAGGGCTGTAAACGTAACAGCCATCATGAATACCATCGGAATATAAAGCATTTTCGATTTGCGTTTCGTCTTCTTCAGGAAGACGGCACATGCGACTAAAGCCAGTACCGAAAGCAGCTGGTTTGCGCTTCCGAACAGAGGCCAGATTTCGGCATAGCCAATACGCGCGAGAATGAATGCCAGTACCAGAGTCAGTGCGGTTGAGAAATAGGTGTCCGTCATGAGTTTTTTTGCCGGACTGAGATCTTTCACATCATCTTCGCTGTCGAGGAACAGTTCCTGGAAAGACAGACGGCCGATACGGGCAACGGAGTCAAGAGAAGTCAGCGCAAAAGCCGACACCGCAAGATTGATTAGCGTAAACGTCAAATCCCATGGAAGACCAACCGCTTCAAGGAAGTTGGCGATCGCACCGGCGAAAATCTGCGGCTGAGTAATCAGACCGGCTTCGGCAGCTTCACCATTCGCAAAGGAAGCGACACAGATTAAGGCGATGACCGCTAACATGGATTCCATAATCATGGCTCCGTAGGAAACCGGAAGCATATCTTTTTCGTTTTTAATCTGTTTGGAGGCAGTTCCGGAAGAAACCAGAGAATGGAAACCGGAAACAGCACCACACGCAATCGTAACAAACAGAATCGGAAAAAGCATCTGACCATTGACGGTAAAACCAGTAAATGCGGACAGATTCACTGCCGGATTGGAAACAAAGACGCCAATTACTGCAGCCGCGATCATAAAGATCAGCAGATAGGAGTTCAGATAGTCACGCGGCTGAAGCAGAGCCCATACCGGAACAACGCATGCGATGAAAACATAACCAAACACAATCAGATGCCAGGTCGTCTGTGTGAGATACATCGGGAACTGCATCCCTAAAGCAACTGCGAGGACTAACATCACAATCGCAATACCTGTATTGATCCATTTCTTCAGTTTTGCATAACGGAGAATCATACCGAGAACAACTGCTTCAAGAATGAAGATCATGGAAGTTGTTGCGACGGATCCGTTCGCTTTAATCGTTGCGCCCTCAGCGCTATATCCGTTGAAAGTTCCGGCTACGACGTCCGCAAAAGCAGCAACAACCAGAATGCAGAACAGCCAGCAGAATAACAGGAAGAGTTTTTTACCGGTTTTTCCGATGTACTGTTCAATAATCGAACCGATTCCTTTTCCTTTTGATTTTACTGAAGCATACATAGAAGCAAAATCCTGTACAGCGCCGAAGAAAACGCCGCCAATCAGAATCCAGAGCAGAACAGGAACCCATCCGAATACTGCTGCCTGAATCGGACCGTTAATCGGTCCCGCTCCGGCAATAGAGGCGAACTGATGTCCGAAGACAACGTTTGTATCCGCTGGGACATAGTCGACTCCGTCTTCCTGTGTATAAGCAGGAGTCGGAGCTTTATCGTCAATTCCCCAGGTTTTAGCCAGCCAGCGTCCGTAGACCAGGTAACCTCCACCCAGAACAATGATGGCGATGATCATTAAAGTAATACCATTCATAATTTATGTGACCTTTCCTTTCATCGGAAACAAAATATCACACAAATTCCCACAATGATCTCAAGCATAAAGCGGAATGAAAATTATGATGAAAATAATGTAAAATTTTATGAAAACAGTTTCAATGCTAACCGCTTTCATAAAATTTGTTAGTTCTGAGATTTACAGTCCCCGCCGAATTATTTGTAGATTAAAAAAGATTTTCAATCGCATGAAATCTCTCAGAATCTCACGTATTCAATTGTTCCAGACGATTTATACATGACATTTATTATCGGGATTTTTTCGAAGAAAGCCGGATGATCGCTCATCCGGCTTATAGATTTTGTATGTACTAAGTCTGTCGCTTTTTCTCTGTTCATCCTGAACTATGCAGTTTATAAAAGCTTAATTCAGCAGGCAAAGATAAGAATTAATCATTACTGAGTAGCCAGTCAATCAGATTGATGGACTGGATCCCTTCAAATACTGTTTCAAGTCCCGTGTCCAGCGAGAGGACAATCTTTTCGTAATTGTCATTTACTGCCTTCAATGGCTTAAGTTCCCTTTCCCATCAGGACTAAACCGGCAAAAGTCAGCTTAAGAGTTCCATTCCAGTTCTTTATGATTCCTAGTGCCAGTCCGAGTTCCTCATCTGTAAGCTCAAGAAGCGAATAATCTCCATTCCGGCTTTTAATTGTATCTCTCAGCAATGAATATAAATATGGATCTATATCGTCTACAGTTGCTTTTTCAATAACCTCACCGGTAAAGTCCAAACGTCCTAATTCTGTTAACCGACTCTTGATCTCATATGGATACATCGGACCGTTTTCTGGCATTCCTCTTGTATTAATCACTCTTTTTAAGACTCTTCCATTGCTGGTTGCCGAGATCCCATTCAGATTTTTAGGAACCTCGATTCTTTGAACATCAAAACCTTCTTCGTGAATTAGGCCTGCTTCGACAGCTATAGGCGGAACAGTTTTGTTGGCAATCATTGACCGGATTTTCTGCGAATTTTTTTGATTGACATGGGCGCCGGTTATTTCTCCATCATCTTCAACACCAAGATAAATATCTCCTCCATCGGTGTTTGACATGGCTACACCTTCATCAACCAGCGAGCTATCCGGAAAGCAGGGAGTATCGCTTTTAAACTCAACGGTTAGTGTTTCTTTATCTGGGATCGTTCTCATCTAATTCACCTCCTTCTTAAAATCTATCATTCATTTCCCACGCAACGAATAAAATCCCACGCGTGGGATTCTGATGGATTCTTTTTCCAATTTTTAATATCTTCTGACATTCCTTTTCACTGAAAGTTTTTGCTGCTGATGACAAAAACTGTTCGTTTTCTCAGTCGGTTTACTGTTTCTGAACGGGAAATTTGGTTCGTAACTGAAGTGAGAATGTATATGCGCCCGATCCGTAATGTCGTCTCATGCAAAAATTAAAACCTGCAGCGCTAAACTACAGGTTTAAAAAAGACATTTTGTTGGAACCCGGATCAGGCTTTCTTTTTCTTTCTCTGCAAGTCTTTTTCTATATCACTGACATGGGATTTCAGAATCCTGCCCCATTCCTGCATCAGTCCTGAATGCCGGTTTGGTTTGGACTGAATCAGATTCCGGTTGTGAACAATATCCAGGAAACTGTCCTGGTCATACGCCTTCAGAATTTTAAACGTGACCACTTCCAGTCCCTGTCGAATATCTTCGTTCTGAAAGAGAACTTTGATTTTCGTTTTCCGGTTATCAAGGTCAAGTTCAAGATCGACTGGTTCTGATTTTTCGATACCTTCTCCTTCTTTGAAGATCACGGTAATCTGGCTTTCATCCAGATAAGGAGCGGCACCCAGAATCGTTTTTCCCTCCGATTTTCCAGTGACAGAAAGGACTTCACGTGCCATATGATCTGCGAGATCTTTGCGTCTTGATAAAACAAACAGCAGGCAGACACCAAGAATAAACAGATTGTAAACGAGCCAGAATAATGTAATGAATAGCCCGAAAGTATGATAAGTGAGGATGGTCGCCGAAACTGAGATGATCGCCGCAACGTCCAGAACAAACAGAATCGCAAACGGAATAATGTAATGGAACTGACGGTGTTTTTCCAGCGCTTCTCCTTTTTTTGTGACCTTAAAAGTCTTCAGCGACAGACCGAAGAGTTCTGCCAGAAACGGCCAGAACAGAAATGGTCCGAGAATCGAGTCGTAAATGACAGTCCAGAACGGACGGCGCATGTTTCCGGAACGCTGACGGATGACCCAGTACTGAATAAATATGCACGGCACCCAGAAAATCAGCGATTCTTCGAGTGAGGCAGAGACCACAACAAGGCGGAACAGGCCGGAAAGGATCGGCACGAGAAAGTACACCATCCTAATAAACGGAGAGAGCCAGTACTGAATGCTCGACCAGTAACTCATTTTCTGACTGTCGGAATATCGCCAGGTAAAGAACAGGTTGATCTGATAGAGAACATTGATCACACCTCTTCCCCACCGTCTTCTCTGAACAATAAAGGAATGAAAATCTTCCGGAGATAATCCCGCCGCAAGCGGTTTGGAAATGCCTAAAGAGACATAACCGTTTCCTTCAATCAGCAGTCCTGTCGCAAAATCTTCGGTAATTGCCCGGGTGAAAAAACCGCCAACCGATTCAAGTGCCTGTCTGGAGAGCACAGTGTTGCTTCCGCCGTAAATGACGGAATTGAAGTTGGTTCTCGCCGGCTCGATTTCCCGGTAGAAATAATCCTGTTCGTTGGAAAGATGCGATTCCGAATGGAGGAAAAACTGGAAAACATCGGGGTTGTAGAAAGCCTGCGGAGTCTGTATGAGACCTAAAGGCATTGTCGGTTTTCCTTCTTTTTCGAGAATGTTGTTTCGTCTTTGAGCATCAATAAAATAAGGAACAGTATTCATCAGAAAATTGTAGCGGGGGATCATGTCGGCATCAAAGGTGACGACAAGCGGTGAGGAAGTCAAACCTAGGGCATTGTTCAGATTTCCGGCTTTTGCACCTTCATTCGAGGTTCTCGTCAGATAACCGATCTCCATTTTTTCGGCAAGATCACGGATTTTATCCCGTCGGCCGTCATCGCAAAGATAGATGTGGACTTTTTTCGGATCGGGATAATCCATCTTTTTACATCCATTAATCCAATGTCATTAAGTTAAGCTTTTTCTTCTTCGAGTCCCTATGAGTCTTAAAAA
>JBJEFF010000167.1:0-25887 GCA_051873775.1 Allobaculum sp.
TGAAAAGCCGTGCTCTGGTTGCACAGTGTCTTGTTTATCTCAATGAACCGGAACTTGCTCAGCAGGTTCTGATTGAATTTCCCAAATCCAATGCCGCAAATGTCATGGCGTACGATTCCCTGATGGGCTACACGTACTACATGCTCAAAGATGAAGAAGGCCTCATTCGCTGCAAGAACGAGATGGAAAATGTCCGTCCTGGCATGGGAGCCATGATGATGATGATCAAATCCGAAGAACTCGGATCGCTCCTCAACAAAATCAGCCTGATGAAAGGTGACTTCAATACATGCAAGAAATACTATCTGAACTTGCTGAAGCGTTCGACATCGAACCTGCAGCGTGCGGATAGTTCGTACTACATTGCCCTGATTTCCTTTGTTCAGCAGGATTATGTGGTGGCGAAAATGTATTTTGAAAAAGTTCTGCAGATTGGAAACAAACTCTATTTTGTGACCAATGCCAGAAATTATCTTTCCAAAATCGAAAACAGTCCTCTTCTTGAATATCAGGAAGATGAAATGAATACACCAATGAACCAGCCGTTCTAAAATTAAAGAATACCCTTGTGCTGCGTCCCGGAGAAAATCCAGTCGGAACACAAGGGGTTTCTTTTGCCTCGTCAGCCCGGATACTGAGCGTAAGTTAAAACGACAAGGTGAAGGCAGATATAGCCGACCTCGCAGATCAGACTCACACAGCCGCTCATCGCAAGCAGGACAATTCCGGCAAGAATGGCAAATAGTTCACCGATCACAATCTTTCTTAAACCACCGTAGGCATATGGATCGACTAGAAGTTTTAGCCACACAAGAATCATGAAGACGGAGGCAGCAGTACATAGCAGAGAATGGAGATCAAGCTGGGCACTGCCCGTTTTTTCATGCCAGGGAATAATGACGCCCACACACATCGATACCCAGCCAAGCAGCAGACAAAGGCGATAAAACTTTGTCCGGGGCAGCGGGTAGCGTTCAAAAAGCAGCCATGAAAGGTAGACAGAATAGCTGCTGATCATGAGCGTGTAGAGCATCATACTCCAGAAATAGTGTCTGACATAACCGAGTCCGGTCAGGTTTTCCTCGAGCGGGTTTTCCACAAAACACAGCAGGACAGAACAGATCAAGATGAAGATGGTCATCATGCAGAGCAGAGGCCATCTTTTTTTTGCGTTTTCGGGTAAAAAAGCCGGTTTCATGTTCAATTTTTCTCCTTTTCTGAAAAAAATTTTGAGTTTTGGCAAAATTCGACAGTTTTAAACGTATAACAACACATCAGCACCTCAGAGCATGCTTCAAAAAATCCGGGGAAAAGTCGGGAAAGGAGAGCCTGAAAAAGACTGTTTTTTCAGGTCACTGTGAGTTATGAAAAATGATTATACGTTAACGGTTCAGAACGGTCAGATCATTGTCAAGGTCAAACAGATGCGGGATTTCGATCTCACTGTGCTCAGCGCCGGTGATTCTGCAGAACAGTTATTCATGGAAGCGATACGTCAGAATCCGGCAAATTCGTCCATCGAATACGAGACAGGGGATTTACTGAGCTTAACGGATTTATTCGAGCAAGTCCATCTGACTAAAGTTCAGGCATGCCGCTTTCTTCATGATCTGCTTCATGTAGTAGGAACGGCGCTGAAAAATCAGCCGGTCCTGCTCGATATGGATGCCATTCTGCTTTCAGCTAAAGCAGATCAGATCTACATGATCCGGGCTCCGCTCGCTTTTGAATGCTGGATGAAACGGGCAGAGGATATCGATGAGTTCTGGAAGGATCTGCTCAACGGGCTGCCTTGTGATAATTATGAAATTCTCGGCTTGCTTTGGAAAGCACGTCATGAAAAACGCAGCATGGAAGAAATCTATCACGATCTAGAAGAACTCTATCAGAGCTGTTCTAAAAAAAAGATCTTCGGCAGACGTCAGCAGGTGCCGACCTTCAAACTGTCCAAACCGCTGATCAAACCTATTAATCCGCCAGGTAAAACGATAGACCACGCACCATCTGTAAAAGAAACAGATTCGGTAATTGAACCGTTACTCAGGCAGACTGACCAATCCGAAAATTCCCGGGCAGGAAAGAGTAAAGCCGAGCGCAAAGATTCTCGAGTCGCTGCATCCGGGCTGAATTTTCAGAATGATCGCATGAGTCGCAACCCAGTTACGCTTCAGGACACAACCGCTCCATATGAAGAATATGACTTTGCGCAAGAGCCGCAAATGAGCTTTGTCACGGATCAGAATTTGAAAGGAAATCTCACCGCTACCGGCAGCTTCAGGAACCAGAACCCTTATGTAAATCCGGTTATATCCGGTTTTGATGCAGAACAGGAAAACGTCTATTCATGGAAACCGAATCCTTATGAAATGAGTCCTGATTCATCTGATTATCATTCGCAGGAACTGAAACTGAACCAAAAACAGAACTCATTCCAGCCGGATCGATATTCACCACCGTCAGCTCAGAATACCAAAGCCGGGTCATTCTCTTTTAACGCAAATCAGCCGGATTTTACTCAGGACTTTAATGATTTTCAGAATGTACCGCAGACAGATGGCACACAGCCATTAAGGAGGAATCAATTTATGCAAGTGCAACAGAACGTGATGCAGACCAGTCCTCATAGGCCAGTCTATCCTAATCGCCGCAGACAGAACTTTGCCTGTCAGGACGAAAACCGGAAACCATCATCAAAAACCCGTTCAGAGGACTGGAGGGAATGGCAGTATTACGAAAATGCCGCCGCAAACTATCAGCCGGATCAGGAAGAGCCGGGATTCTATACTCCATACATTCTGAATGAACAGACCCCGAATCTTCAGGATGTTGAAATTAATTATTCCGGACAAGATTTGCGAACAGTACGTCGCAATAATCAGCCAGATCTATCCCGTTCAGTCTTGCAGGATCTCCGGAGTAATCAGCCGTCAGTTTCCTGCATCGTTGATGGAGAACAGATGCCTTATTCTTTCGTTCAGGAAACGCAGGCTCGCTATCACGTGATGGAAAGTATTCCTCCAAAATCGGATGAATTTGCGCATATTGACTGGAAGGATCGGAAATTTTATCTGAAAGGAAAACTCTGCATGGCAGGACGGTCTGTCGAATGTCAGGTTCACATACCGGATGATTCCCTTTCCCTCCAGCATGCAAGGCTGAGCAGTGATCAGGGAAGGTGGTACATCCAGGATATGAAATCGTGCAACGGAACATTTCTTAATGGTAAGCGGGTGGTCCGCAAGATGCGGCTGCGGGATGGCATGACGATCCGGTTCGGCAACTGTGAAGCTACGTTCCATGAAGCTAAGCGAGTCAGACGCTAATGCGCGCTTACGGCACGAGCATGGGCGCACCACGATCACCACCATCAATTCGAAACAGGTCGTCATCAAGGAGGTTTCCGCTTCCTGCTCCAGTCAGGAATATCTGAGGCTTCGGCGTGAGGCTGAAGTACTCAATAAAGTTCAGGCTGACTGCTTTCCAAAGATGATCACTCAGTTTGAGAATACCGAACGTTCCGGGATCATCGAACAATTTCTTCCCGGACAGAGTCTTGTGGAATGGCAGAAATCGAGTCATACGGCGAAAAAAGAACGGATTCAGATTTTCATGCAGATCCTTGATCTCATTGAAATCCTTCATCAGAACGGCTTTTTACAGATGGATCTGCGTCTTGAAGATCTGCTGATTCATCAGGGGAAAGTGTATCTGACCAGTTTTAAAGACTGTATTCCCGTTGGAAGCCTGCCTTCGCTGTTTGATGATGCCATGCCTCTTCCTGACGAAGCGAGTCAGGCAGAACCATTAGGAATCCGTGCTGATCAGATTGTGCTTGCCGCAGTCTATGAACAGCTTGTCGGTAAATCAGTATGGCTGAAAATTGCCCGGGCTAAACATCCGACTCACCGTTTTTCTTCTCTGATGAACTGGAAACGGGTTGTGCGTATTTCGTGCTATCAGAAACAGATTGCGGCTTCATTGTCCGGTGCGGTGCTGGTTATTCTTTTTGGATGGTGTTTCCTGCAGTTTGACGGATTGAAAATACTCCCCGGACACAGGACTGCTCAAAGAAAACCGGAGTTGAGTGAAATCATCTCCACTACAAGTCGGTTTCAGGCGAATTCGCAAAGTGAGAAAACCCAGAGTGGGATGACGATCCCTGAAGAACATGAAGCAGCTGAGCAGACTTTAATTTTTGGCAAAGAAGATAATCCGGAAAATCTCTGTCTGAAAATCTATCAGGAGATTGCTCGGAATCCGGATCAGATTCTTGATGTCAGGACGTGGATATCCTACACAAAACAGACACTCGAACAGGCGTATCTGCCCCTTGCGGGCTATCTTATTGATCATCTGCCTGCAGATGCAGGAAGTATTTCTCTTGAAGTACAGGTCTATGAATTTGAACTGGGTGTGTTCTGCCGGAATCCGGATCCGGACTTGCTTGAAGGAATCCTTAGAAAACTGCCCGGTGAGCAGGATAGACAGGAACTTCTGTCCTCACTTACAGGATGTCTGAGGGTCAATCAGATTCAGGCAGATGATACAAAGCTGGAAAACGTGATTGAGTCATTAGCTCAAGATGTCCCGTTAAGCCATGAGCTTTGTACAAATCTTTTAAATTATCTGCTCTGGTTTCAGACTCAGCAGCCGAAAATCTGGAACATTCCGGATGCAGTATCAAACGAGTTACAAGTTCAGGCACCTGACTTATACGGAATCTGGATTAAAACTCAGATTCCATGACAGAAGTGCCTGAGAAAGGAGGTTTTAAAGATGATGGTATACAGCGAAGCTATTTGGAAGGAGATGCAGCAGACTTATCTTCATCTTGATATCAGTACAGATCATGCAAGAATTCGCCTCAACCCTCAGGTAGACCGGCTTCAGTCCCTCATTCTGTGTGATGGAAGACAGATCTCTTCACCGGACATACCGAGCACTCAGGGCAGCCATCTGCTCGCTTATGAATTACAGGATTATAGCGGCAGAGTTCTCGAAAGCAGGGAAATCCGATTTATGGTACCTGCACCAGTTTCACAGACGCTTACAGGGACCTCGGAGTACTTCCTGTTTGAACATGAAAAGAACAATACGGAATCTGACGCATCAGCCGAGTCAGACAAGAAGACGAAAACAGAAGATGAATCATTGGCGGAGCAGGATGCGGACACAGAAGAAGACTCAGAAAATGAGTATTCCGGCCATAAAGAAAATAAAAGCGAAGAGTCAGTTGAAGAGGGAAGGATTGAAATTGCCGAGCCATTTCGCCATTCAGGAGCTGTAATTCTCGCTTCAAAACAGATGGACCTGAAATTTCAGAAACAACCCGAAAATTGTGTGCTGTGGATCGAAGAAAACGGAGAGAAACGAATAATTGAACTGAATGAAAAGGAAATAACGATTTCCTTAAAAGAGGATCTGGTCAGAGCCTATCTGCAGGATGACCAGGGAAATATTCTGAAAAAATGGTCCATCCTCTGTCTGGATCATGACGAAAATTTGCATGCCGATCCCGCACTTAATCTCAAAGAATACGAGCAGGAAGAAGATTCTTCACTGTCTCAGGAAGATTCTTCATCACCTCAACCGATCGAGCCGATTCCCGAACCTGTCTTTATCACTTCACAGACGGAGGGGCAACAGGAAGAGCCGGATTTAAATGCAGATTCTCAGGCTAGCGAAGATCCTTCGCCGACGGAAATTCCTGATGAACCTTCAGAACCGGTTGAAGGAGCAGATTCAGCCGATACACCGGAGCCCGCTCTTCCGCAAGAACCGGAAGAAGAAGCTGTTGCCGATGCACAGCCTGCATCATCCCGGCCAGATATCTGGGCACCGGAGCAGGTAGCTCCTTCTGAGCTCGACCAGATCCGGACCAATACAATTCCGATCATTCCGCCAATCAGTGAAAAACCGCAGATTCAGCTCGTCGCAAACCAGAAAAGAATCGATGCGGGAAAGAGCCTGTATACCAGAGATCTTGCGGACCTGGAATTAGGACTCACAAATGGGACGATGCAAAGCGTAGAAATTCATTCCCTCGATACGGGCCAGTTTTATCTCTCGTTTAAAGAGGCCTCGACATCCGAACCGTCCGGAACGTTTGAAGTCATTGCAAAGTATTTCGATCTCAGTCAACAGCCGCACCAAGCACGCTGGACAGTGGTGGGAATAGGAGAGCCGGTTGCGGCAACTGCAGCAGCTCAGGGCAGACAGGTCGATACCGTTTATCAGGTCGATGAACAGGGAAAACTCAAAGCACAGAGTCAGAGTCAGGAGCAGAAAATGCAGCTGTACCGTGGCTTTGAACCGATCGAAGCAGGCACTGTTCAGAGCGGCGAAGAGCTTCGTCTGTATCTCGATAAAGAACCGGGAACTTATGAAATGGAAATTAACGGCAAAAAAACTGAGGTGGAAATCCGAAAGGATGAACTGGGTCAGCCGTATTTACCGGTGCAGCCTCAGAAAGGAACGAGCACGATTCAGCTGTTTAAAAACGGAGAGGAAGTGTTCAGTCAGGATATCGTCGCGCATTCACGATCTCACTTCTGGACCCTTACGGTTGCGACTGCTGTTTTAGTTTTACTCATTGGAGCCGGAGTTCTTTTCTTCAGACGACACCATCAGGCTTATGCGTGAGTATCTGTGGATGGATTCGCGACAGGTCTGCATCATCAGACAGAAGGATCTAGCCAAATGGCTGAAAACTCGGGATCGGCAGACCGGAAAGAATGTAGTAAGTCTGAATGAGAAAATTGCGACCCTTAAGGATGGAGAGGTAATCGCGATTGCTCAGGGCCGTCTGGGCCTCCGTTCTGCCGGTTACAGCTGCGTGACACAGGCGGAGTGGTATAAAGGCGAGGCAAATGAAATCCGGAAACTGCAGCGTCACCTTGAGTTATGCGGCAGCAAAATTGACTGTGTGGATGAAATGCAATGGAAGCTGAATAAGATTCAAAAGACGGACGGAAGAAAGCAGAAAAATACGCCGCAGCCGGATCGGATTGTTTTCCGGAATGGTCAGCCATTTGTCGAGACAGAGAGTGTGTTGGGAAATAAAGACTGGATTGTGTGCTGGCCTTATGAATTCTTTGTCGTTGACGATTGTCTCTGGGCGAGTTTCAAACATCCGTTTTCAACCGTAAATCTTGGTGTATACCACCCGGATCCTTGCGGGAATGCATTTATGGCTCCGTCTTTATCTAGAGAGGAATTTGCGATTGAACCTTATCTGGAAAACCGGAAAACGAATACGGGAATGATGAGTTCACCTGCCGGCATGATCGTGATCAGTTCACTTGCTTCGGTTTTATCAAGCTGGATTGTAAGTCCCGATCAGACAGGAATGGTTGCGGCAGGGTTAGTCAGTGCCGTGATTTCAGGCGGGGCTTTTGCGGGATGGTACGGTTGGCAGGCGCACCGCCGTAAAGTTCTCCGTGAGAAAGACGATCGTGAGCTGCTTAGGGAATATCTCAGTTATCTGAAAAAACAGATCGAGATCATCGAAACAAGGAGGTGCAGGCTGAATGCCCAGTTTCGCGCCGAACAAAGGCGTCTGTTCAGCTTTGATCCTTCCCTTCATGGATCACAGAGATTTGATGAATGGAAACTTCCCGCCGGGATTTCAAAAACAGATTTCGGGGTATTCAAATTCCCGAATCTTTCCTGGCAGCTTGCCGGCAGCAATTCCCAGAAAGCACTTGATCAGCTTGCCGATCAGCCTCTGGACTGCTGGACATTCATGGAACTTGAACAGGGAGGAAGATTTAATCTGACTTCATGGCGTACGGAACAGATTCTATGGCTGTATCTTCAGTGGAACTGGATGGTCAGAACAGAGAACAGAAGGTTTGCATGGATCACGAAAGAGCGTCTGTCGCTGCGGCATAACGGATCGATGATTGATCACTGTCCGCTCTGCTTCGGGAATGAAACGGAATTCTTTGCCATGCAGAGCCGCTATCCCAATATTGAATGGACAATCTGCTCGGACCAGTATCTGCCGGAAAGCAGACTGACTCCTAGGGATACAGTGCTTTATGTTTCATGGCCTCAATCAGGTAGTACAGCCATCCTGCCGGCTTTGGCGTCACAACCTGTTTTTCCGGTTGAGAACAGAGAAAGATCGCTGATGCCTATACGCGAATCTCTTTTCCCCAGAAGTATGCCGCCTGAAGATCTATGGCGGAAAACAAGCTATCCATGCGCATCAGAAAAGAGTGAAAAAGATTCCGGAATTCCGACAGGTTACCGAAAAATTCAAAGCGGGTGGAAAGAAAGAAACAGGGAGATTATGCGGGCTAAGCGGGCAGCTCTTAGTGTAGAACTCTGCAGCGGCGTGTACTGGGACCTGAAAAAGGAAGGTCCGCATGCGCTGATTGCGGGCGCAACCGGAAGCGGAAAAAGCGAAGGGCTTTGTTCAATCCTCTATCAGCTCGCTTTACAGAATTCTGCAGACCTTCTGCAGTTTGTCCTGATCGATTTTAAAGGAGGCTCGTTTCTCAGTCCGTTTGTTGATCTCCCCCATACGGCAGCGATTCTCACCAATCTCGATCAGCAGGAAATATGGCGATTAGAACGGGCACTGAATAAAGAGCTCGATCGCAGGCAGGATGCGATCAGTCAGTTTCTGAAAAGCAACCCGGGCAGCCCGACTGAAATCGGACGTTTGACGGATCCGCAAAGCGGTTCTTCGTTCAGCGAGATTATTGTGGTGGTCGATGAATTCGGTCAGCTAAAAAGCCGTTGCCCCGACTTTATGAAAAGTCTGCAGGAAATGGCGCGGATCGGCAGATCTCTATCCTTTCATCTGATTCTGTCAACTCAGAAACCAGCTGGAATTGTCGATGAACAGATCTGGGCGAATTCAAAAAGCAGGCTTTGTTTTCCGGTCTATGACCGGATGGATTCACGCGAAGTACTTGGGCATGAAAAGGCCTCGCTTTTAAAAAAGAGCGGGGAATTCATTCTGCAGACCGATGAATGCGAAAAGAACGGTCGAATGTTTTATCTCAAACGCCCGTTTGATGGCAGTTCAAAGATCGAAGTTCTCGACCGGCATCATCAGTGGCAGACCCTTGAACAGAAGACACTTCAGGAGACAATGCGGGAACTTATTCTGGAACGGCAGGAAGCTCGGCACTTTCTGTTAGTACCCGATTTAAAAGATCATCCGGAAGATTTTGGAGGGCTGAAAGAAGACTGCCTTAATCATTTCAGTTCATACTCTCTGCCACCTAAAAAGATGCACCTCTGTCTGGCATCCGAGCATCAGATCGCTCAGATCGCCTGTGCTCTGGTCCTGGAAAGCAGAATTCCGGTCCTAGCGAATACCGATCTGGATCAGACTTTTCGTTCTGTAAAACCGGAAAAGAAACAAGCAGATCTTCAACTTCCGCCGATCTGTCAGCTTGAAGAGCGGGCACTCATTCATATAGGAGTCTGGCAGAAACTTTCCAGTGCATCCTTATGGCAGCTGTCTTTGCTTAAGCAGGAAGTGCTAGTGCTCATCCGGATGAACGAAGAGATTCCCTTTGAACTGATTGAAGCTTTTGCGACCAATAAATGGCTGACCACACTGCTTATGTTTGATCACGTCTCGTTTCATGATGAGAAGATTTTCCGCTTCTGCAGCCAACGACTGATCGGAGAAACGGAAAGCCGTGATCAGCTTAGCCTGATCAGCGAAGGCAAACTGACCGGACCACAGAAAGCACCTGTGATCCGTGTGATTGAACCGAACGGTCAAAAAGAACAGTACCAGCGTCTTATTATCGGTACCAATTTCCCGCCGTTTCAGAAAAAATCCGGGACACGAAGTCTTTTTCACAACTTTCGGAAGGTGGTTATGGATCTTGATGAAAACCGGATGATCCAGGATCAGGCAAAGGGACTGATCGGAATAGAAACAGAGAATCACAAACCCGTATTCAGAACCGCAAAACCTCTAGTCTTGTGCTGGACAGACGAAAATGCGAAGAGCCGCGCAATTCGCCTGTTACAGCGCTTCTACTTTGAAAATCGTCAGATCAGTTCCGGAATCTATCCGGAAAAAGCCCAGATTGTACTGTTAGATTTATCGGGCTCCCAGACACCCGAAAAGGATCTGAAGGAGTGTCTTGCAGAAGCGGATCTGGTGTTTATCGGGGAAGGTTTCAGTAATTACAGCTACGTTCTGAATCTTCCGTACCCACCCCGGACAAATACTCAGGCAATGTGGATATCCAAGGGACGATGTGCCGGAATTACCCTTGCTTCCTTCCGCACATATGAAGAAGGAGAGGGAGGTTGATGATTCTCACTCTGGAATTATTAGGAACAAATAAGAGCCGGGTGTTCAGAATTGAAGATCCGGACCATATGAGTCTTACAAGACTTGCACAGTTTTATTTATCTATGACGGATCACGAAGCCGTCAGCATGGAATCAAAGGGAGAAAAAAGGATTGAATATCTCTTCTATTCATGGGCGGAAAAAGGCTTTCTCAACCCTGATCTTGCGATCAGTAAACTTTTTATCGCCAGTGAAGATACCATTCTGATCATACCCGCCATTAGGGATCAGCATCTTAATCCCTTTGACTCTAGAAAGGAATCATGATGAGAATACAGGCAAATTTTAACGAAATCCGGAATACCGGTAATCTGATCGGTCGTCAGTCCGGTGAATACGAGAGTCTGATGAATCAGATGCTCACTCGCATGAATGAACTCCAGTCTTCATGGCAGGGCAGCGACAGTCAGGCATTTCTTACTCAGCTAGAAGGACTGCGTCCGAAAATGCTGCAGCTGAAAAATGCGATCGATCTTTACAGCTCCTCACTGCTTCATAGCGCTAATGCTTATGAGCAGCTTCAGGCAGACCGGACCGCCAACGCCAGACTGCTTTAAGGAAAACAGAATCTATGTAACCGCAAAAAGCGGAAATAACCCACGAAAATCATGCCCGGCATGATGGAAAAGGAATTTGATTATGGAAGGTATTGTAATTACAAGTGAAATGCTCGACTCCACCGCAACACAGGTTCTAAACCAGAAAACACAAATGGAAACGATCTTTGAACAGATCAAGCAGGAAATTCGTTCCATGAGCTCTTACTGGCAGTCTCCAGCAAGTGAGGCGGCACTGCTTCAGTTCGAACAGCTTGCCCCGGTTTTCGGCAAGTATGTCGAAGTGGTCAATAACTATATCGTCTACCTCCAGCAGACTGCCACTGCCTACAGGGAAAATGAAACAGCTCTCGGGGCTAGTGTATGAGTACCGCCTATTACACCAAGCTGCAGGCAAGCCTTCATCATCTAGAACAGAGTATTCCCGAAGGATTACAGGCAGATGAACAGAGTGCATTAAGCCGCGGATTTGCCCGTCTTTTCGGGTTGATTTCGGCACAGATCGAGGCGATCTATGAATATGATTCTCGACACCGAACAGTGTAACCGGATCGCGAATGCCCTTGCCAATCTGAAACAGTCACAGGCATTTGAAGATCCAGGGCTGCAGGCAGGTCATGCGAGGATTCAGAGCCAGATCAGTTTAATTGAAAATTTCTTCCGGCGCCTTGCTACAATGGTGGAAAACAACGAGACAGGGCTGATTGAATCCAATCAGATCTACACCGGAACGCACACGGGACTTGTCATCAACGGCAGGACAACCGGATCCGTCGGTGCTCTTGCCAAAGGACGGACCTTCGGCGCAATCGGGGAACTGGCCTATACGGGGATTCTTGCGCAGAGCGCGAAAAGCATCGGTCCGTTTTTCGGAGAAGCAGCCATTTCGGGTATTGAAGGGGATATCAGCGGGGAAGCTTCTTTCCGGTTAACGAAAGGAAAGCAGTTGTATCCGGAACTGAAAGTCCAGGTGCAGGGTGATGCGCATCTTGCAGCCGCAAAAGTTGCCGGTGGCGTGGATGCAGGTCTAGTTGCCGCATCAATAGGAGCTGCCGGGGAAGTCGGTGCTGTCTATGGGGATGCCACTGCAATTTTCTCACCGGATCAGCAGGTTCTCAGCGCACAGGTCGGTGCTGCCGCAGTGCGGGGCGAGTGTACGCTTGCCATAGAAGTGGCGAATATCCGTGTGACCATCGCTGTTACCGGATCGCTTGGCAGTGTGGAAGCTGGATTCCACTATGCCAATGAACCGGGAAGCTGGGAGATCGGTGCCAACGGGGCATTATTTGCCGGCACAGGTCTGCGAATCCGTGTTGACTACTGAACTGGGAAATCCGGGTCAAAGTGTACAAGGTATAAAAAGAAAGGCCGGCATAAATTGCCGGAATCAGGAAGATGAAAGATTTTTTACCATTAGGAACTATTGTAACTCTTAAAGGGGGAACCAAACGGATCATGATTGTCGGCCGTGTTCAGCAGGAAGCAGTGAGTCAGCAGATTTATGATTACAGCGCGGTATGCTGGCCGGAAGGTATGATTGATTCCAAACAGGTCTATCTCTTCAATCATGAAGATCTGGCGATGATCTGGTTTATCGGTTTTCAGGATCAGGAAGAATTTGAGGTTCGTGCGAATCTCGAACACGAATATCTGAACCTGCAAAACCGTCCGCAGAGTCAGGCATAAGCATGAAAAAAGGCTATCAATACGGGGGATACCTGTATGGATAGCCTGATTTTTCATTGTCAGAACCTGAATCAATTAGTATGCGGTGCTGCTCTGAGAAGCTTCTTCTAAAGCTTTTTCATAGAGTTCCGGGCGGTTTACTAAGTATTCAGGGTTCATGCCTTTGTAGTAATCGTAAACGGCCTGATCATGAACTTCAAAATCGTATTTCTTGAAGTAGTAGATCTGCATTTCTGTCTGGACAGTCTGATTGGACATCAGAGCCGATTTGATTTTAGACAGGTTTGCGTCGTAATCAGTAGAAACGACATTGGCAACGTAGTAGATTTTATCATCTGTGGAAGTGTCGTTCGTGAAGACCTGATCAAGAACACCATCTTTGCCGGCATCCAGAATTGCGTTGAGCAGGGTAGTCGGTAAAGTTGTGTCGGTCGCAAGGATGATTTGTTCAGTGCCTTTGTATGTCGCATCTTCGGAAGCATACTGGGCGCTGACTTTTCCGGCATCCTGACCGTCTTTTAATGCCTGCAGAGCTTTGTTGGCATTGTCTTCGGAATCTGTTTCGATAATGGAAACGAGAACCGGATCATATTCTTCAATAATGGCGTCTTTGTTGTCGGTTAAGTATTTTTCGAACAGGTAGGAAGACTGAACGCTAGGAATCAGCGCACGTTCGAGATAGTCCTGATTGTCCGCAAAACCGATGGATTTGATCTGTTCTTCGAACCCTTCGCTGGAAGAATAGTCTTCAAGACGTTTCTGAGCTTCTTCGAGGATTTCATCGGTACGGCCGACTTCAGCGTCGTAGATTGGCTGGTTAGCAAGGAAGATGACCGCACTAGCACCGGCGCTGGAATCTTTTAAGCACTGGTATTCATCGTTGAAGGTATAGGTTTTATCTCCGATGGTCATCAGTGTTTCAGAACCGTCAGTAACGGTAGTTGCTGCGGTGCCGGAACAGCCGGCAAGCATTAAACCGGCCAGTAAGGCGGCTAGAGGTTTTTTCATGTTCATCTTATTCGCCCTCCTGTTCAGTTGTTGTTTCGGTTGTGGTTTCTGTAGTTTCGGAAGAGTTTTCTTCTGTGGAAGTCTCTGTATTCGGGATACCGCGGATGTCATTTGCGATGGCTTTTAACTTGTCATCGAGGTTTTCAATCTGGGAATCCATGTAGTCTTCCACTTTCTGCTTGATGTCATCATTTGCATAGGAGATTTCAAGACCCTGGGAAGCATTGAGGATGACTAAGGTTTCAAGACCGTTAGCGGAAGAAATAATGTTGTTGACTAATGTTGTGACTGTTTCTGTATCTTCACTGTTCAGAATTGCAGTTGGATCGGTTTCTTCCACGTACACTTTGTAAAGGGTGTAGCCATTACCGTTGGCAACGGAAATCCAGTCTGTGGATTCACCTTTGTTCAGTGCAGTCACTGCGGTGAGTACAGAAGAATCGAGGTTTGTGGAGTTGGCATCGATGTAGCCGAGATAACCGTTTGTATCGGCGGCATCTTCAGCTTCGGAATACTGCGCTGCAACTTCGCCGAATGCAGTACCTGCATCAAGCGCACTCTGGATATCAGCCTGTTTCTGTTTCTGTTCGTCAGTGAGTTCATCCGCATTTTCCACGTTCATGGTGATCACGGAAACGGTACGTGCGTTTTCCGGAACATAGGAAGCGAGTTCTGCGATGTGGTCTTTAATGAACTGACCATCAAGAACCTGAATTTTGGAAGCGATCTTGCAGTAGTCAGCTAAAGCGGAATCGCCGGCAAAACCGAAGGAAGCAAGCTGCGATTCGATGGAGGCAGTTGTTTTGCCAGTCGCATCGGATTTCATTGCGGATTCGAAATTTTTCTGCATTTTTTCTGCAGTCGTTTTAATTTCATCATCCATTTCAATACTCTGATCCGTTACCGCATTACGGAACATGCTGAATAATACGGAACTTTCAGAAGATTTCGTCTGTTTGAACACATCATCACTAGTGACATCTCCGAGTGTCGTGGAAGCGACAATGTTCTGGCCATTCACACTTTTAGATTTGACGTTGTCTTTATTCATGTCGGAAACAAAGTAGATCAGGACACCGATAAAGAGCACAGACAAAAGGGAGACAAACCAGTATTTTCTAAAAAAATCTGCCATTTCATTTGCTGCATAATCTTCCGGAAGCAGCTGTATCCTTTCTGTTGAGTAATCCGGAAGAAATTAAAAGGCAGGCAGAACCTGCCCTGTTTTCAAAAGAATCAGACAAAATTATAAGGAAGGACTATGTAAAATGCAATGATCTAGCCATGTTCGGTGTTTCAATTGCCTTTATTTATCCCCTGATTAAACAATTGCCCGCTTTCCATAATACATCGTTTTCACGCATCTGACTGAACGAAAAAAATGAGTTTTGAGACGATGAATCCGGAAATCTGGAAAATTCCGGAAAATTTCAAAAAGAAAAGAGTCATTTGTGGACGAAGTAAACATGCACCTTATATATTGGCTTAGACGCACTCTGTTCTCATAACATTTATGCACGGAACAAAATCAACCGGTATGTATGGAACATAATGAACCGGCCTTAGCGCACAATGTCTGACTTTTCTTTTTCAAACTTGGATTTTTCTCTTTTGAAAATGTCTGCCTGTATGTTAAGCACTTAACCGTCCAGAAGTTAAATAAATATGAAAAGCAGATAAATCATTCAAAAAAAAGGCGGAATACTTCATTCTTTGAGTATGTTAGAGTAAACTTTTTTGATGGCTTAACATCTTATAAATATATAAGAAAGACTTTTAACTAACTGAAAAGTGAATGAATAGAACAGCAGCGGATCGATCTTTCCCGGTGAACCACTCAGCATGAAATGAAGATGCACATCAGTCTGAGTCCACTAAGCAGAGAGCGAAAAAACGGGACAGAAAGCCCGATTTCGTTTTGCGGTTGCACGTCGAAAGGCACAAGTGAGCCTTTAAGGTATACTAGAGTAGACAAAAAGAGAGGTATCAAAATGTCAACATTGGAAATCAAGGATTTACATGTCAGCGTTGAAGACAAAGAAATTCTTCGTGGCGTCGATCTGACTATTAATGGTGATGAAGTTCACGCCTTAATGGGCCCGAACGGTAATGGTAAATCTACTTTACTTGCCGCTATTATGGGCAATCCTAAATATACAGTTACACAAGGATCCATCACTCTCGATGGAAAAGATGTTTTATCCCTTCCCGTTGATGAAAGAAGTCGTGCCGGATTATTCCTGGGGATGCAGTACCCGAGTGAAGTTCCGGGTGTTACGAACTCCGACTTTTTAAGAACCGCAATGAACGTCCGTCAGGAACGTCCTGTTTCTTTATTCAAATTCGTTAAGGGAATGGATCATGCAATTCAGGAACTGGAAATGAAACCGGACCTGGCACACCGCTTTTTAAATGTGGGCTTCTCCGGCGGTGAAAAGAAACGCAATGAAATCGTGCAGATGCTGCTGCTCAAACCATCCATCACGATGCTGGATGAAATTGACTCCGGTCTGGACGTTGATGCTTTACGCATTGTTGCCAATGCAATTAATAAGGAAAGAGAAGAAACGCATATGGGCTGTCTGGTGGTCAGCCACTATGCCCGTTTCCTCGACTACCTGAACGTTACTCATGCTCATATCCTTGTCGATGGAAAAATCGTTGTTTCCGGCGGACCGGATCTGATTCATAAAGTCGACACGGAAGGTTATGACTGGGTGGAAAAAGAATTCCACGTTCAGGCTCGTAAGGAAGAACAGCCAAAACCAGTTCTCCTTGAAACTTGCGGCGCAAAGAAAGTTGAGTAGGCTCTATGGAAAGAACCTACGAAAACCGCTTTGCGGATCAGATTGTTACCGATCAGGATTTAACCCTGAACTTTGAGCGCCATTCTAGAGGAACGCTCGTGCTGTTCCTTGAAGGTGAAAAGGAAGAAGTCAGACTTCACCTTGACGCAAAAGAATATTCCGGCGCGAAAATCTTTATCCAGAACCGCATGGATCATGCCTTAAAAGTCGTCATGACTTCCAACGTGGCTCATGATGCCCGCGTTGAATGCGGATTGCTTGATTTACAGGATCATCCCTGCAAACTTGAACTTCAGGGACATCTGAATGAACAGGGAGCAACGATGGATTTCTCCATGGCTCAGCTCTGCCTGTCTGATCAGGAGAAAAAATCCAAACTGGATATTACCAGCCATGTCAGCCATACGTACGGCAACATGCATAACTTTGCGGTTGTCTTCGATGGCGGTCAGTATGAAATGGTTGCTTCCGGACGCATTGTCAAAGGTGCCTATGCTTCCGAATCCCATCAGGAAACCCGTGTCCTGACTATGGGAGACAACCATAAATGCGTCACCCTTCCGATTCTCTATATCGATGAAGATGACGTAAAAGCATCCCACGCTCTGTCTGTCGGACAGCCGGATGCCGAACAGCTCTACTACCTGAATTCCCGCGGTCTGACCATGCGTCAGGCAATCGGTCTGCTCTCTGTCGGCTACTTCAAGCCGATTCTCGAGCTGATCGAAGATGAGGAATTAAAAGCTAGAATTGAACAGGAAACAGAAGAAAGGGTCGGTATGTATGAACATTAAGGAAAATATTGATCGCATCCGTGCTGACTTTCCGATTCTGAAACGTGAAATGAGCGGCTATCCGCTTGTTTATCTTGACAGCTGTGCGACAGCTTTAAAACCGCAGTGTGTCATTGACGAAGTTGTCCGTTATTACACTTATCTTGGTGCGAATGCCCAGCGCGGTGATTACGAAATGGCTGCGCAGGTTGACTTTGCGCTCGATCAGGCACGTAAAACCTGTCAGGAATTCATCCACGCGCGCCGTCAGGAAGAAATTGTCTTTACTTCCGGAACGACAGAAGGATTAAACCTTCTTGCGCTGATGATCACCAACCAGCTGTTACATGAAGGGGATGCGATTCTCACCTGCGAGACTGAACATGCCTCCTCTGTACTTCCGTGGCAGCAGGCAGGAGGAGAGAAAAACATTCCGGTGAATTTCATCGAAGTGGATAAAGTCGGCCGGATCACTCCGGAAAATGTGGAAAAAGCATTTGAAAGATATCCGAATACTAAAGTCGTAGTCTTTGCACAGGTTTCCAATGTGCTCGGCTTCAATGCCCCGATCAAGGAAATCGCCAAAATTGCCCATGCCCATGGGGCACTGATGGTTGTGGACGGCGCACAGGCTGTTGCCCACAATGCGATCGACGTTCAGGATATGGACTGCGATTTCTTCTGCTTCTCCAGCCATAAATTATGCGGTCCTAGCGGAATCGGCGTGATGTACGGTAAATACGACTTACTTGATAAACTGAATCCGGTTTTCTTCGGCGGTGAAAGTAATGCACGTTTCGCAAGAACATGCGATTCACTGATTCTGCGCCGCACACCGTTAAAATACGAATCCGGTACGCAGCCGATTGAAGGCGCACTTGGTATGGCTGTTGCCATGCGTTATTTAATGCGTCTTGGACTGCACGACATTCATGAATATGAATGGGAACTGAAAAAGTATTTCCTTAAACGGGCGGAAGAAGAATTAAAAGACAAAATCAAGATCTACAACCCGCTTGCCCAAGGCGGCATTGTCACTTTCAATGTCTATGACAGAGGTCAGCTGATTTTCCCGCAGGATATGGCGAGCTTCCTGTCCAGTAAGGGAATTGCGGTCCGCTCCGGACAGCACTGTGCCAAATTAATGGGCGAATTCTTAGGTGTTCCGGGAACTGTCCGTGCGAGCATCTATTTCTATAACACATACGAGGATATCGACCGGCTTGTCGACGCAATCAAAGAAGCGACCGTCGAAAAATGCCTGGATATCTTTTTCTAGAAAGGGGGATATACATGCCAATTGATCCATCTTACTATCGTGACATTATTATGGATAACTATTCTTATCCGCAGAATAAAGAACTTAAAGCAGATGATGGCGAATACGACCATCGTCACATGGCAAGTGACTCCTGTATCGACGACATTACCGTTCAGGCTAAAATCAAAGACGGAATTGTGGAAGACGTCCGCTTTGATGGTCAGGCTTGTACGATTTCTACCGCTTCAACGTCCATTCTGACGCAGCTCGTTAAAGATAAAACGGTTGAAGAAGCGGAAAAGATTGTTCAGAACTATTTCAATATGGTTCATGGACAGCCTTATGACCCGGAATTAGTTGACGAGGCAATTGTTTTCGAAGGTGTTGCCAAACAGCCGAACCGTATCGGCTGCGCAACGATCGGCTGGAAAGCATTAGAAGAAATGCTGCAGGCAAGCCGTGAAAAAGAAACCGGAAAAGAACAGGAGGCTTGACATGGCAGAAAAAGAAAAACCGGAAGTACAGGTTCTTGATGAACATGATTACCAGTATGGATTCCATGACGAAGATACTTCTGTTTTTAAAACGGATAAAGGATTAACCGAGCAGACGATCCGCGAGATCTCTGCAATCAAGAAAGAACCGGAATGGATGCTTCAGACCCGTCTGGATGCCTACCATTCCTTCCTTAAACAGAAAAACCCGGACTGGGGACCTGATTTAAGCGGCATCGATTTTGATGATTTCACTTACTACATCAAACCGAGCGAAACTCAGGAAAAAGACTGGGATGAGGTTCCGGAAACGATCCGTCACACCTTCCAGAAACTCGGAATCCCGGAAGCCGAACAGAAATACCTTGCCGGTGTTTCCACCCAGTACGAGTCTGAAGTCGTTTACCACAACATGCTTCAGGAAGTGCAGGAAAAAGGGGTAATCTTCCTCGATACGGACAGTGCCCTGCGCGAACATCCTGAACTGTTCAGAAAGTATTTCGGAAAGCTGATTCCATATTCCGATAACAAGTATGCAGCCCTGAATACGGCGGTATGGTCCGGCGGAAGTTTCATCTATGTACCGAAAGGTGTCAAACTGGAAAAACCGCTGCAGTCCTATTTCCGTATCAACTCCCAGTCTGCAGGTCAGTTCGAAAGAACACTGATCATTGTCGATGAAGGAGCTGACGTACACTACGTTGAAGGCTGTACTGCACCGATTTACTCCAAAGATTCCCTGCATGCCGCAGTTGTAGAAATCTTTGTTCATAAAAATGCCAGATGCCGTTATTCCACGGTTCAGAACTGGTCGACGAATATTCTTAACTTAGTCACTAAACGCGCTAGAGTCGAAGACTATGGCCATATGGAATGGATTGATGGAAACATCGGTTCTCATTTAAATATGAAATACCCGGCATGCATCCTGGTCGGACCTTATGCCAAAGGTACAACGATCTCTATTGCGGTCGCTTCCAAAGATCAGATTCAGGATGCCGGCGCAAAGATGATTCACTTAGCTCCGCACACATCCAGTACGATCATCTCCAAATCCGTCGCAAGACGTGGTGGGGAAGTGAACTATCGCGGCTGGGTTGTCCACGGTAAAAAGGCCGACCATGCCAAATCCAAAGTCGAATGCGATACGCTGATTCTCGATAAACAGTCCCGTTCCGATACGATTCCTCTGAACCGTCATCTCAATCAGACCAGTCAGATCGAGCACGAAGCGACAGTATCCAATATCTCTGAAGAACAGCTGTTCTATCTGATGAGCCGCGGTCTGAGCGAAGCACAGGCAACTGAAATGATTGTTATGGGCTTCCTGGAACCATTTACGCGCGAACTGCCAATGGAATATGCGGTTGAATTAAACCAGCTGTTAAAACTGGATATGTCAGATTCAATCGGCTAGAAATGACCATATCCATGAATCGAAAAGAACTGATTCAGAAAAGAAAGCAGATTCCCGACAGGCAGGAAAAAGATTTCCGCATTGCCTGCGGGCTTCTGCCTTTTTTTAAACTCGCAAACCGCATTGCGCTCTATCTTCCCGTGCGCGGGGAAGTGGACGTTGTTCAGTTTCTCCAACTAGCGGATGAGAAGAAGACTCAGTCCGGAACTCTGATAGACCTGCAGACACAAAGAGAACAGATCTGGCTGGTCCCGAAAGTGGAAAGTGAAACGGTCATGCGCTTCTATCCCCTCGATCATCTGGAACCAGGCGCATTTGGCATCCTGGAACCTGCAGGAAAGGCAGGGGGACAGAAAGAAGAAGTCCCGGAACTTCTCATCATTCCGCTTCTGGCATTCTGTGACGGATATCGCATGGGCTATGGGGGTGGATATTATGATCGGTACTTACAGGCACATCCCTTGTCGATCCGTATCGGAATCGCCTATGATGAACAGGAAGCGAACTTCCAACCTGCACCATGGGATGAGCGACTGGATGTGATGATCACGCCGACTAGAATTCTGTATTATCCCAATCCGCAGCGAAAAGTTCCTGAGGAACTTTCTGCTTTATGTAATGAGGCAAAGAAAGATCTGCGGCGGACTCCTGATGAAGAATCCGGGGATAACTGAGCGGAACTGTGATGAAGACCGAATCACTGATTTTAACTACTGACACATAGATTATTGAAGTAAGAATAGAAAGAAGGCTAAATATGAGCGTTATTGAAAATATTAAGACGTTCTGGAAAGACTTCGAAGAAGAACAGAATGGCATGCTTAAAGCTTTAGCAGAGCAGAATTATGAAAAGCTGACTGAAATTCTTGATACACTGAATTCACGGTGCAGCGAGGTCAGCGGGGCCCATTTCTTTATTGAAGATGACTTTGATCAGCCGGAAATGACCTTTGATACCGGACCGAACAAGACGAGCCAGCTCATCTGTCAGCAGATGAAAAAACTCGCACCGGCAAGTGTGAAAAAGAAATGGATCATCAATGATACACTGCCTCCTCTTTCTCAGAAAGCAGTCGAAGCAGTGCTGCAGATCAAGGATTCTTCCTATACACTGATGGACATGACTGCTTTTTATGTCATCAATGAGAAGGCGCAGAACTTTGAAGTAAAAGTCTACTGTCCGGGATTCTCCTTAATCGATAACCCGGAATACAAACGCGAGATGGCAATTTACCTTGTTGAACTTGCGGTTGGTGAAAACTATCTTGAATCGTATATCGGCAGTGCAGATTTCCTGGATACCCCGGAACGCGACATGAAATTCTGTAACTTAACCGAGTTATATGACGTCATTTTTGATACTGTACAGGAAAAGAAGTGGAAGGAATACAAACATCCGCTCGATATCTATACGGTATTCAAACCACATGAAGATTTTGCGTCAGACTCCCTGCGTAAAGACATGAAAATGATCTTTACGATTAATCCGGCACTGATTGAAGAATCATTGGGCAACAAGGGGGATGTTCAGCTCGATCTGAAGGCTAAGGATGGCGAGTACGGCTATATTTATTACATCAACCTTTTTGATACTAAGCAGGATGCCGAACTCCGTCAGAAACTTGCGGCCCAGATTGAAGCGCTGCTCGCACCTTTACACTGTGCGAAAGTCATCGGCGGAGCAATCGGTAAATCCTACTCCTATATCGATTTAGCGGTCTTTGATATGAAGATGTTTGAAAAAGTCTTTGCGCAGATTCAGAGTCAGCTCAAGGATAAAGTCGATCTGCACTATCGCAGTTTCGGTCAGGACGAATAATAAAAACAGCAGGAATGCGCATTACGGGCCACTAGATCCTTAAATGGTCATGGTGAATGCAGAACATTCTTGCTTTTTCTTTTCCGACTTGCGGATATGAAAAAAGAAGCGCTCAGCGCTTCTTAATTCTGAAACCGAAATTATTCAGCAACAGGTGTAACGTTAGCAGCCTGTTTTCCACGATCGCCTTCAACAACGTCGTAAGTTACAGTCTGGCCTTCGTCAAGGGAACGGTAACCTTTCTGGTTGATGGAAGAGTAGTGTACGAATACATCTTTTCCGTCTTCACCAGTAATGAATCCGAATCCTTTTTCTGCGTTAAACCATTTCACTTTTCCAGTGTTCATGTTATACCTCCCGGAATAGATTGGAGATTTTTTCGATCAAAATGCGTTTCACTTCAATTCGAACCTGGAAAGAATGAACTGTTCCAGTAAAAATCATGTGCTTGAATCTATCCTATGCACAAATTATATAGAGCTTTGCGACTCAGAGTCAAGATGGAAAACTTTCATTGAACTCTCCAAGCCTGAATTCATGCGAATTTGTGTGAAAATTACGGCTAGACAATCCTGTTTTGAAAATTCGTAATAAATATTGAAAAGTAGCACGAAAGACAAATTTTTTTCACACTTTTCGTTATGTATCGATCCCATAATTATCGTCTTAACCGGACTGCCCAATTTGTTTTGTTTTTATCCATTGATTATAACGAATGTTGTCATATGGGTCTTCTTCTACAGGCTCAGAAAACTTGAATCCTGTCAATCCGCAATGGTGAAGGAGAATGTAAACGTTTAATTCGCCTATGACATATGTTGCATATGCATGAGATGTGCGTGGAAAAACGACGCATTGTCCGTTTTTTTTGCCTCATTTTGCTGGTGAACCGGGTTGTTGACAGATATGACTTTTCAATTGGAATAAGCATTATAAAAGATGAACGAAGTTCAAAGAGAAGAAGAATGAAGTCGCATGGAATACCTATGAAAGAATAGATCTGAAAGGAGGAAATGAATCCGCAATCGGGTCCGGTTTATAATAGACAGAAGGGAAGAGACAGAATGGTTAATTCGTGACAGAGAGTGGATGAGTCAGAATTCAGACTGTATGACAACAAACTGCCGGGTAATTTTCTTCATGGTCTACCAGAATATGCAGAATGTGCGTTTTTTCAGGGATTAATGCAGAAAAAATTATTTTTACTTGCAAAATACTCGAGAATGGGTAGAATAGTTTATGGCTCAAGGAGAGAGCTTCCTTCATCTCTCCGGCATATCAAAAAATGTAAAGTTCTTCTTTACAAAAGATATGAAAAGAGCTATATTGTTAAGGTATCTTCTAAAAATATGAGGACGTGGTGGAATGGCAGACACGCTACTTTGAGGGGGTAGTGAGCTTAGCTCGTGTGCGTTCAAGTCGCATCGTCCTCACCATTAGAAAGCTAACCTTGAGTTCAGAAATGGACTTGAGGTTTTTTTTTACTCTTTTTTCAGGCAGCGTAAAAAAGAAAAAAGCCACACGAGGTGGCTTTGAAAATCGTGAATTGAGCTAGTCCGTGAATTTGGAGTAGAAAGCCATTTTTTCAAGCGGACTGGTATCGATAATCGGGTTGTCTTCGAGACGTAATGCTTCAAGCAGCTCGAGATCCTTTAACGGCGATACATCTGTGATGTAGTTTGCTTTCAGAGTCAGCTGACGCAGGAATTTCAGGTTCGATAACGGACGCAGGTCACGGATCATGTTGTGATCGAGACGCAGGTAGGAGATGAACTGAAGGTTCTGCAACGGAGTCAGATCGCTGATCGTGTTGTTATATAGATCGGCAATGCAGAGTTCATGAAGATCTGTTAATGGGGACAGATCAGTGATGTTGTTGTTTTCAAGAGAGATGATCTTCAGATCTTTCATGTCGCTCAGGCATTCAATGGAACGGATCTGGTTACGGCCGACATTCAGTTCGGTTAACTTATGGCAGTTCGTCAGGGCATCAATGGAAGTGATGCGGTTGGTGAACAGATTCAGACGTTCGAGTTTTTCAGCATTGCGCAGGAATTCGATGTCTGTCAGCTGGCAGAACTGAGCATCGAGGGATCTCAGATGCTTAACATTGGTGAATTCATCAAGATGAGTGATTTCATTCTTGGAAATGTTGAGGTCTTCAAGATCCTTGATATGGTTCAGATCGCGCATGTCTTCAAATCCGACCTGTTCCATGGAGATGGACTTCAGTTTCGGCAGTTCGGAGAAGAATGCGAAATCCTTTGCGGTATTAAAGTCCATATTCAGATATTCAAGAGACGGGAAGTCTTTTAACGGACTGTAATCCACTAAGTACGGATTGTTGGAAACATCGAGGTTGCGCAGATTCTTCATTGCGGACAGCGGGCTGATGTCAGAGAGCAGGTTTGTCGACAGGTTGAGATCTTCAATATTATTCAGGAAAGACAGATCTTCAATGTAGTATCTTCTCATACCCGACATGTCGAGCTTTTTCAGTTTAGGCAGACGGCCGAGAATGGAATAGTTAAACGGACCATTTTCGGTATTGACGCGGATACTTTCAAGCTGCTTGCAGTTTTCTACATAGTTCAGAGAGTCGATTTTTGCTTTTTTCAGGTTCAGCACTTTCAGATTGATCATGCTTGCAACGGCAGAAATATCCATCACATAAAGGTTGTTACGAGAGATATTCAGTTTTTCGATATTGTAGTGAGCATCGAGCGGTTCGATGTCACGCAGTCTGTTTCCACACAGATTGACGTTGACCAGACTTGTCAGGTTGCGAAGCGGTTTGACGTTTGTCAGTGCATTATTGGAAACGTTAAGTTGTTCAAGATTCTCTGCATATTCCAGGCCTTCGAGTGTATCGATATCCAGGTCAGACGCATCTAACTGGATCAGTTCAAGTAAGTCTTCTTTTTTTAGCTCTTCCGGCTTTTTATGGAGAGTTCCGGCAATAACTTCAGCTAATGCAGCATTTTTAATTAACATGGTATTCCCTCCGATAAGTTCATTGTTGATTCCATTATACATGATTGAAAGAGTCGTAAGACGTCCATTTGAATCACTTTTACAATCTTTTGAATTGTCCTTAAGCCTGAAGGACCGTATGAAGCTTTGCCGGAGTCTTAACGGTCTTCTTTAAGAGGTGAATCCGGTCCTAACGCCTGAAGAATGGGCGGTTTCCATATGCTGATCAGTTTTTCCAGAGAGAAAGCGGCATTGGCAGGACTGGAAGAAGGCAGATATTGAGCATCGAGTCCTTTCGGCTTCTGATAGCGGTCAAAGAGCTGCAAGGATTTCTTTCCGTTACAGAATATGGTGGTAATGGAACTGCCGCTTAGAACCCGGTTGAGATCGGCAGGAATGACATCACGTATGGAAGAATCGGAAGAACCATGAATGGAACATGCATCGATTACATCCCATAATGCGATGTGATGCGCTTTTAAAAAGAGTTTCTTCTCTTCTATAGTCGAAGGGACCTCTTCTTCAAAGATGCCGGCTAAAACTTTCCAGAACCGGTTCTGAGGATGAGCATAGTAGAAGTTCTGCTTACGTGACTGGACAGAGGGAAAAGATCCGAGAATCAGAATCCGGCTCTCTAAGTCAAAAAGTGGATCAAAGGGATGAGTGACGTGTTCAAGTTCCGGCATAGGTTTTCTCCTTAATGACAATGCCATTCGGTTAGATAAATCTAAGATTGCCAAATCATCTTATTGAGATG
>JBJEFF010000168.1:0-25788 GCA_051873775.1 Allobaculum sp.
TGACCTGCAACTTCAGTTTCTTCGTCATCAGTGAATTCGTAGTTGTCTTCAACGTCGTATAAGTTATTGATGAATTTTTCTACTGCATCATCTTCAATAGTTTTTGTTTCTTTAGTCGCAAGTTTTTCCCAGTTTTTGATTTCCATTGGTTCCGGATATTCAATTTTAGCAACAACAGTGTATTCACCGTCTTTAGTTGCCATTTCAGTGATTGCAACGTCTAAAACTGTTTCATCATGTTCGTCCAGGAATGTATCCAGTTCTCTGTAAACCTGTAAGGAATCAGCTAAGTTGTAGTCGAGCTGTTCTCTAGTCAGCATTTTTCTGACTACAGAAGCAGGAGTTTTTCCTTTACGGAAGCCAGGAACGTTCATGCTTTTCGCATAGTTGCTGACAATTTTGTTTTCTGCTTTTTTGGTTTCTGCCTGATCATAAACCAGTGTTAATTCAAGAGTATTTCCGTTACGTTCGAAATTCTGTTTCATTGTTATCTTCCTCGCTTTTCTATTCTCAACGGATATAGTTTAAGGCCATCCAAATGATGTATTTGGGCAAATTCTTCCCATCCCGGTTCATCTTTCATCGAAAGATAGACGAGGCGGACAATTGCGGCTGCCAGACTTTCCGGATTCACACTGACAAAGTCAAAAGGCAGTGTTTCCAGAATTTCCTGGTCCAGTAATTGATTTGCGAAATCCTCAGTCAGGATCAGACCATTGGAAAGCCATTCGCTAAACAACTGACGGGTTTTACTTAAAGTCGGATCATTTAAATCATTCGTTAATAGGGACGGATTAAACTCGATCATCATGCCATCCTTAACCATCTGGTAATCTTCATCCACCCGCTGGCGGATGAGTTCGAGAATCAGTTCTCCTTTAAACTCCGCAAGCAGAGAAGAATCTGCCAGAAGAGCCTGAACATGGTCATGATGGTCGCGAAGATTCAGCCCGTGAAGAACGCTCACCGCTTTTTCCTTGCTTGCCATGTTTCCGGCAATCAGGGTATCCAGTTTTGCACCATAATCAATGCGCACTACAGGGAGGTCGCTTCTGCACTGAATGAGTAAATCTTGCAGTTCGGCTTCGATTTCCTGCGGAACGTAGGGAATCGCAAGCTCCTGCTCGATCAGATCCGCCGCAAGAGCAGTCTTACCTGCCACTCGCAACGCGTGAATGTTGTCAAATAGGCTTTGATAAAAGGAATTCATAGATCCTCCGAGCATTCGATATTATACTCAATGTCAATATCGAAAACAACAGGCCGATAAATATCGACCTTATCTATTGTATCAAAGATCGGGTTTAAGTATGTCTTTTAACTCCTTACCAATGGCAATTCTGTGAATTTTTCCCACTTGCTTAATACTCGTTATCCTGCCAAGATAAACTAGTGCGTTATTTTTCAGTTCTTGGTGTAAGTAAGATAGAATATAACGGAAAAGGAAGATGATAAACATGACTTATACATTTGAACAGCTCGATAACAATACTGTTGAAATCAAATTCACGATTCCGGCAGACGTTCTCGAAAAAGACTTAGAGGCAGCCGCTAAAGCAACCGGTACTGATGATAAGGCTGCTAACCGCAATTTTGCCCTGAATCAGGAAATTTACATGATGGTTACCCGTGCCATCGCAGATCATGCATTAAAACTCGGTACAAACCCGATCAACACCAACAAGGAAAACGAAGACGGTTCTGTTGAAGTTACCGTAAAAATGGTTTTAGTTCCTGCTGTTGAACTGCCAGCATATACCGGCCTTGGCATTGAAAAACCGAAAGTTGAAATCACAGACGAAGAAGTCGAACAGCAGACCATGCATCACATCAGCTCTACCCGTATTTTCAAAGATGTTCCGGCTGATCAGGGCGCTGAACTCGGCGACCAGGTCATCATCGACTTTGTCGGAACGAAAGACGGTGTCGCATTCGAAGGCGGAACTGCTGAAAAATTCCCGTTAGTATTAGGCAGCGGTCAATTCATCCCTGGCTTTGAAGATCAGTTAGTCGGCGCTAAAGCCGGTGACGTTGTCGACGTTAAAGTCACTTTCCCTGAAAACTACGGTGAACCAACATTAGCCGGTGCTCCAGCTGTATTTAAATGCACCGTTCATGAAATCCAGAAAATGGAAAAACCGGAAATGACTGACGAATTCGTTAAAAAAATGAATCTCGATGGTGTAAAGACAGTTGAAGAACTGAAAGCCCGTACCCGTGCAGACTTACTTGCAGAACGCACTCAGCAGGCTGAAGATAACTTTGCCTTCGATATCCTGACTCAGATTGCGAAAGACGCAAAAGTCGACATTCCTGAAGAAATGATCGAATCCCAGATCGACCAGGCTATGCAGCAGTACGAAAACCAGGTTAAACAGTTTGGTATGTCTCTCGAAGACTTCCTGAAAGCTTCCAAGCAGACTGTTGAAGACCTCCGCACTTCGGTTGCTCCTGAAGCAGCACAGCAGTTACGTGCCGCATTAGTTCTTGATGCGATCGCAAACAAGGAAGACATTAAAGTAACGGACGAAGACCTTAAAAAAGAATATGAACTTCTCTCTTCTGTCTACAACTTCCCAGCTGAACAACTCAAGATGATGATTCCGCAGGATGCAGTTTCTGCACAGCTTGTACAGCGCAAAACTTTAGACTTCCTCAAAGCAAATAACGCAAAATAAGTAATCCGGTAATTCCTGCTCACAAAAATCCCTTCAGCCAAAATAATCGCTGAAGGGATTTTCTTATGATCTTAGAATTCAGTTTTCCGTTTCGTCCTCACGGATTTTGAAGCGTTCAGTGGTATGAGGCTTCCACGAAGCTTTGAAGGAGCGGTTATTAATCGTGCCATGGCGAACCATCAGGCGTAGATGGCCTTTCTGATCTTTCCATCCCTCAAAGTCGTAGCCAGGTCTGCTGACTTTGGGAAGCAGGAATGTTGCCGAACGGCTCGTAAACGATCGGATCGGTGTTTCATCGAACTGACCACCATCGAGATCGTAGAAGACTTTGTAGCGGACAAGGTCCCATTTGGCATAGAGCACTGTTTCTTCTTCAAAGTCATGATCTTCCTCACACGGAATACGCAGTGCTTGATCGAGATACCAGCCGGCAAACTGGCAGCCGATTTTAATCGGAACCGGCCATTTATCCAGACGTCCGTTCGCCCCTGCTTTTGCATCGGTAAGACGTCCCCCGCCATTCGTCTCAAAATGAATGAGAACCGGATCGCGGAACCGGCCCACTAAATGCAGAGTCTGACGTCTGCTGCCATCGAGGTATTCCACACGTTTCCCGTCGAGATACCAGCCGACAAACTGACGGTCCGGTGCAGTGGCAGGATAGAGCTTGACAAGATGAGAGGTCGCTTGGAGTTCGTGAGGGTTATAGGGAGAATTCATGCCTTCATCCAGTTCGTAATACACGGGATATTTCTCTACGCTCCATTTGGGATAGAGATGGATTTCAGCAGGCAGGATGCCGCCGGGATTGACTTTCTGAGTCAGATCCGAATTGACATACCAGCCCTCAAACGTATAGCCGTCATGATCTTTTGGCATACTGATTCTCCTTTCCTGTCCGGCAGTTCTGTTTTTGAAAAAAGTTCTTCTCAAAACTTGAATTCATTTTAATTCAGTGTTATATTCTTATCGCTGTCCTGGTAGCTCAGTTGGATAGAGCATGCGCCTTCTAAGCGCACGGTCGGGTGTTCGAATCATCTCCAGGACGCCATTTTTTTTGCTTATTTTACGGATCGAAGGATCCGTTTTTTTATTTCTGTTTTCTAATCCTTATTTTACTTTTAAAAATCGGAATCCAGGTCAGATGGATTCCGATTTTATTTTTATTCTTTAAAACCAGCCCCAGTTTTTCTTCTTGCGCTGCTTGACTTCAAATGGCCAGTCTTCCTGATGAATCAGTTCAACCTGAATATGTTCCGGGTCTTTAATCACCATACGGGCATAGCACGGGGAGTTGCCATCACGCGGATAGGTCATACTGCCCGGATTGACAAGCAGGACACCGTCCACTTTTTCAGCCATCGGGACATGCGTGTGGCCATAGATCACCATCTGGCAGTCATTCGCCTTGGCAAGCTGAACGAGCTGCTGTTCCCGGTTGCGGTAGGAAAGCCGGTGAGAATGCAGAATATACATACGCACCCCTTCAATACGCAGGATATGGAACTCATTCATATTAAAATCGAAGTCATTATTGCCGCGGACAAATACCCAGTGCGGAAACCGGCAGGCATCATCTTCGAGATCTCCGCAGTGAATAAACAGGTCGGCTTTCGGATAAGCCTGTTCCAGCATTCCGAGGTAATTCGAACGTCCATGGGTATCACTTGCGATGATGATTTCAGTTGCCATCTTTGTCTCCCTCTTTCACGTATTCTTCCAGGCTAAGGTCTTTTTCTTTCAGACTGCCCGCAATTTCAGGTGTTACATATCGAATCACAAACGGCTGATACAGAACACCGGTCTGTGCTTCCTTTCCCTGTCCGTAACGCAGTACAAAGCCGTAGTCGCTCGCATTGGCTTCGAGCCAGTCGCGTGCGGCACGCTGCTGGTCATTTAACGTACCGATTGCTTTTAGGAAATCCCATTCCCCTTCGGGCATTCCCGATAAGGTCTGATTCCATAAATCATAGCCGTCAAGATAGAGAGTCAGACCGAGCTGTTCCTCTCTTGACCCATACGGCGCTAAAGGCATGCTCGGATAGTCGGTCATCTTATTCTGCATTTCATACGAGACGAAACCTGAAATCGGTCTCAGAGTCACGCCGTCTTTTGCGGCTGCTTGCTTCATACGGCTCCATGCCTGAGCAGCGCTTGAACGAAGAGAAATATTCTCTTCTGCCTGAACGAGGTCGGTCGGACGCCATGTATAAAGAGTCGTTGCCGGATCGAGATAATAATCAATGGCGGACGGATTCTGCGCAAGCGGCATCGAAATATTCATATCGAAGTATTCAATCAGGCTTGAATACGGCATCCACGATAACATTTCCTGAAGACTTGCTGCATCAAAGCGGTCACGGTACTTGTTGACAAACTGCACCACAAATTCAGGATTTGCCCGCTGTGTTCTTGCCGCAATGTCATAGTAGAGCGTGTTATTGATATCGAAGCCCGGGGCATCTATGAACGGCAGAATCTGTTCCGGATAAATTTGCGAGTTAATCAGAATATCGATATCCGCATTTGAAAAACGCTCTGCCATGATCTGGCGCTGGGCGGGGGTTCCGTAGGGATAACGGGAAAGCGGGTCGGAGCGGTAAACCAGAGTGCCGAAAATTGCGGCAATGAAAACGACATTAGTAATAATAACCATCCATCTCGCACGACGGACCGGTTTTGAAACTTCGTCTTTTTTGTTCATGGCTCCTACCTCCTTTCAGTTTTTATTCAAATCCGTACTGTCTTGGACAGGCGGATACTTTGATTCGTTCATTTAGAAACGGCACAACTTGTATTGTATCCATTCCTATTCATCTTAGCAGTATTTTCGGGTGATTTTTATCATTTCTTTTCACCTGTTCTGTAGTGATTTTCAAATTTTAGCACAGAGTCCGCAGGTTTAGCGAAAACGCGATGGAGAATAAAGAGGCATCCGCGGTTTTTTCGGGGTCTGTAAAGAATCATCCACTCTTGCCATCGGGATATGCGGACGGTTCTGTTTCGCCGAATGAGGCGGATTTTTTTTCGGCGTGCTCATTGCGCCATACCCGTACTGGGCGCGGTGTTTCTGATCATGTATGGAGACAAAAGCTGGTTTGTCCTGCTGTTTGAGAGAATGTGGATTTCTATTCATCATTTTGTCCTTCTTCCTGCACAAAATCGTCATCATCTTCAAATTCACTGACGGCTTCGCTGCTGAACTGATTTTCATCCATCAGCGGCTGCAGATCGTCCTCATGCAGACGCCGGTACAGTAACTGCGCTACTTTTTCCGGAACAATTGCTTCAAAATCTGCCTGAGTGGCTGCCTTCATCTTTTTCATCGACGGGAAAGCGGACTGAATCTGTTTCTTGCGTGCCGGACCGATTCCGGGAATATCATCGAGAATCGATTTAGTCATCCCTTTCGCACGAAGGTGTTTATGATAGGTAATCGCAAAACGGTGCACTTCATCCTGCATGCGCGTCAGCATAAAGAAGAGCGGATGGGTTTTGTCGAGTTCGATTTCTTCAAGGTTTTCATTGAGCAAAGCGCGGGTTGTATGTTTATCGTCTTTAACCAGACCGGCAATCGTCAGATCTGCTCCAAGCTCATCCCGTATCGCCATAGCGGCATGAATCTGCGCCGCACCGCCATCGACAATGAGCAGATCCGGCATCGGTTTATTTTCTTTGGTGAGTCTGCTGTAGCGGCGTTCAATGACTTCCTTCATCGAGTCGGTATCCGATCGGTATTCGGACAGCTGGTATTTGCGGTAATTGGATTTATCTGGCTTGCCATCGCGGAAGGCGACGAGGCCGGAAACATTATAGGCACCGGAAATATGCGAGTTATCGAACATTTCGATCGTATGGATGGGCTTATGGAAAATCGCGGAAAGCTTCAGATTTGCGGTTTCGATTTCGCGGTCCTTGCGGTAGACATACTGGAATTTCTGATCATGGGCTTCCTTGGCATTGGCATGAACCATGTCGACGAGCTTTTTACGGCTGCCGCGCTGCGGAATGACGACTTTGGTCTGGAGTGCTTCGGCAAGAATATCCACATTCGTTCCTTCCGGCACATAGATCAGACGAGGCACTTTATTGGTGGAATAGTACTGGAGAATATAAGACAGGAACGCTTCCTGGCTTTCTTCATAAACCGGCGAAACGGACATATTACGCTCTAACAGCTTACCTTCACGAACAAAGAAGCCCTGAATCGAGAGATATCCTTTATCTTCATACCACCCGAATACATCAAACGAATCGCGAACGGTAAAGTCGATGACCTGTTTTTCCTGAATATAATCGATCGAGCGGATCTGTTCGAGAAGCTCCTGCGCCCGCTCAAACTGCAGGCTGGCTGACGCTGCCTGCATCTTTTCAGTCAGTTCCCCTTTGATCTCGTCGGTATAGCCTTTTAGGAACCGGATGATCTTGGCACGGTTCTTTAAAGCCGCCTCTTCATCGACTTCCTTAAAGCAGAACCCGAGACACTGATGCATATGGTAGTAGAGACATGCACTCTTGCCCATCGTCCGGCATTTACGGATCGGATAGAGCTGATTGATGAGCTTGACCATGTCATAGGCATAGGTGGAAACGGGATAAGGACCGAAAATATCACTGTTGTTTTTCTTAAGCCGGCGGGTAATGCGCACTGTAAAATCTGCGCCTTTGGTGACTTCGATGTACGGATACATCTTGTCATCCATGAACATAATGTTGAACGGCGGACGGTACTTCTTGATCAGGTTGATTTCAAGCAGGAGCGCTTCTTTTTCCGTACCGGTCCGGATGAATTCGAAATCACGGATGCGGCTGACGAGTTTGGTGGTCTTGTTATTGTGGACACCATGAAAATAGGAACGCACGCGGTTTTTGAGCACTTTGGCTTTTCCGACATACAGAATTTCCTGATTTTCGTCTTTCATAATGTAGCAGCCGGGTGAATCCGGCAGCAGTTCAAGTTTCTGGGCAATGTGATCTGTTAGTGGCATGAGCTTTTCCTTTTCTCGTTTTTTTATTATAAAACACCGGTCATCACTTCTTCAAAATGACGCTTTACGGTTAAAAAATGCAGGAATCCTCAAAGGTTCCTGCATGATTGTCGAAGTGAACTGGTTTTAAACAGTTATCTATTTTAATTCAACTAACGTTGCACCAAGGCCACCTTCGCCCGGACCCGCAGATGTGATCTGCTTGACCTGAGGATGCTTGCGCAGATTGGACCATACCGCATTGCGCAGTGCGCCGGTTCCCATACCGTGGATTATGCGCACGTTCTTGACACGGTGGTAGACGGCCTGATCAAGATAGTGATCAAGAGCAGCCATGCCTTCTTCCACGCGCATGCCGATCAGATTGAGTTCCATCGGGAATGCTTTGAACTGACGGTCGATATGCTGCTTGCGGACTCGTTTGGGCGGCTGCGGTTTATTCATCGGCAGCAGCTGATCCAGACTGACGACCACACGTCTGCCGTTGACAAGCACATTGGCTTTGTTGCGGCGTATCGACTGAATTTCACCGTGGTTATTGAGGGATGGAATACGGACATAGTCCCCTTCCTTGAAATTCACTTTTTCGGTATCCGTTTTTTCTTCCTTGATTTCTTCATTCAGGGCATCGAGTTTGCCGAGCTGTTCAATCTGTTCGTGGTTCTGGGAATTCGTCTGTTCGCGAAGCACTTTGATAATCTTGCGGGCTTCTTCCTTTTTCTCATAGAGCATGTCTTCAAGCTCATGAGCGTACTCGCGGTCGAGTCGTTCTTTCATTTCCTGCCATTTTTCATGATCATGTTCCGCTTTGCGCTGCAGATCATGGGCATTGGCGATCAGACCATCAAACCGGTCTTTCTGTTTCTGCAGTTCAGCCTGTCTCGTTTCAAGCACTTCAAGCTGTCTGGCGGTTTCAGATTCGTTTTCTTCCTTGATCGCATTGGCCCGCTCCAATACTTCATCCGGCATTCCGAGCTGACGGGCAATCGGGAATGCGCAGCTAGAACCGCTGGCGCCTTCAAGATAACGGTAAGTCGGTTTAAGCGTTTCAGGATCGAATTCGACACTGCCGACCTGAATATACGGGTTTGTGGAGCCGAAAGTCTTGACCTGGGAATAGTGCGTCGAGGTGAGAATTGTGACGCCTTTTTCCATCAGAGTTTCCAGAACCGCCTGCGCTAAGGCAGCGCCTTCTTGCGGGTCAGTTCCGCTGCCGATTTCATCGAGCAGAACGAACGTGTTCTCATCCCCGGCTTTAACGATCTTTGCGAGTTTGGTGGCATGAGCCGAGAAGGTCGACAGGTTGTTTTCGATGGACTGTTCATCACCGATATCAAAATAGAACTGAGAGAATACCGGCAGCAGTGCATCATGGGCACTGACCGGAAAGCCGCAATGGGACAGCAGCAGGAACAATCCGATCGTTTTAAGAGTAACGGTTTTCCCCCCCATGTTCGATCCGGTGATCATCAGACACCGGGTTTTCTCATTCATCGAATAACGGTTGGCGACCGCAGTTTTGCGGTCTAGCAGCGGATGAACGGCATGTTCAAGACGCAGCTGGTGGTTCTGCGTATGCAAGGTCGGAATACATCCATCATGGACAATGATCCAGTGGCCTTTTGCCATCGCAAGATCGATGATTTCCATGCTTTCATCATTCGAAAGCAGTGCAGTCGCATTTTTGGAGACCATCATCGTCAGTTCCTGACAGATGCGTTTCTTTTCGTTCTCGATTTCCATTAATGTATCCGCAACTCGGTTGTTGAGTTCAACAAGCACATCCGGTTCGAGATAGCACGCCGCCTGACTCTGTGACATGCCGTGAACCATACCGCCGAATTTATATTTATCAGCGGCTTTGACGAGCACGCAGACACGTGAACCGCTTGAAACCGTCACAGTATCCACGAGTGAGCTTTCATGGGAGCGGATAAAACGCCGAGCTCCGTTCGTTAAGTCCGCTCTTGCCTGTATGAGCGCATTATTGAGGTTGCGAAGCTTGCTGGTGGCATCATTACGCACCTGACCGGATAAATCGATCGAGGCATCAATTTTCTGCTGCAGCGGTTTTAATGGTGTAAGTGTTGAAGCAATCTCATGGAGCAATGGAGTTTCCTCTGCGTCAAATGCCTGTGAACAAGCCTGGCATGCCGCCAGAAAGAATGAAATATCGAGAAGTTCTGATGGCAGAAGGGTGATTTTCTTTTCTGCAGTCTGAACCTGGTGGGTGATATCGCGAAGGCCGCCTAAAGAAAGCGTGCCGCCTTTCTGGAGGTAAGTATAAGCTTCTTTCGCAAGGCTCAGATCATGGCGCATTAAATAGACATCTTCCAAAATTGTCGTGTTCCTGATATGATCCGCTGTCTTGGAGCTTGCCGCAAATGAGGCAAACTGTTCCAGAACCGTCGGAAAATCAAGAGCTTCAAATTCATGTTCGACCATAATTTTCCTCCTTTTTCTTTTATTCTTTGTCTGCACTCCAAAAGGAGATGCAGTATTGGCATGGACGTTTTACGTCCTCTTATTGTCATTATTCAGTAATTGTATTTTTAGGGGGTCTATAAGTTTAAAAACGGATCTAATTATCCGTGTGACTGAGAATTTGCGATCTCACACAGGAAGACATCGCTGATTCATTATAGCTATTTTTTCGCGATCCGAAATGGCAGAGCCTATGAACTCGCTCCAATACCTAGGTCTGGTGAGTTCATTCATGGATTACGGCGGGATTTTGTTAGAATAGGTCTATGCCTACTGAATCCATTAAACTGAGCCCGTCCCAGATTGACGCGCTCTATTCCAAACTTAAACCATTTGCGAAAAAAGAAAGCAAGCCGCAGTATACGCTCTGGCAGATTCGTACCGATGAAGTCAACGTTGCCGCCTACCAGTCCGGTAAAGTCGTGATTTCCGGTAAGGATATCGACTGGCTTGTCGATGATCTTAAAGCGAAGACCAAAGCGACTTCTTCCTCAGCCGCCACAAAATCTTCTCACACAAAATCCGCAAAAGGATCTTCTACAAAAGCTACTTCTTCTGATCTTTACCATACCTATCCTCAGGCAGGTTCCGATGAGGTGGGAAACGGCGACTATCTCGGACCGTTTGTCGTCGCCGGCGTCATTATCGACAGTAAGGAAACCGCTGCAAAAGTGGAAGCACTGCAGGTTACGGACTCCAAAGCCATGACGGATGAAGCCATTCTTAAAGTTGCGCCGAAGCTGATGGAACTCATACCGTACTCCGTCCAGATTCTCACTAATGTTCATTATAACGAAATCTATGAGCCCAACACACGCCATCTCAATTACATCAAATCCATGATGCACAATCAGACGTATCTCAATCTTCTACAGAAAGGTTATACACTGCCTGCGCTTTGCGTGATTGACCAGTTCTGTACTCCGAAGCGCTATTTCGAACTGCTTGCGAACAGTCCGAAAGTCTACCGGGGTCTGCATTTTGAAACAAAAGCGGAATCTCACTTCATTGCGGTTGCGGCAGCATCCGTCATTGCCCGCTACCACTTTCTGCAGGTGTGGCAGAAGATGGAAGAAAAATACGATATGACCTTCGCAAAAGGCGGCGGCAATGCGGCGACCAAATCGGCTCAGAAATTCGTCAACCGCTACGGCCGTGAACATTTAAACGAAGTCGCAAAGCTTCATTTCGTCAACACTTCCCGACTCAAATAACGAATGCTCTTTCCTGCCCGCAGTGTTTTTTAGCTGCGAGCTTTTTCTGCGTAAAAAAGCGCCAATCCGCGATCGGCGCTCTGATGGTTTAAATTTTTAAATGACCTGATCTGAATTCAGCTTAGTGGTCATGGGCACTATAGACTTCATCCTGACTTTCATCTCCGTCATGATGAATCTTAATGGTGATTTCCATATTGCCCGTAAGCTGGATATACTCAACACCTGCATCATCAAACATTCGCTTGCTCGCGAGGTTATCCTGAGACCCGCAGTATTTGTCGGATTCATAAATGACCTTGCTGATGCCGGACTGGATGATGGCTTTGGCGCATTCATTGCACGGAAATAACGAAACGTACAGCGTGCATCCGGCAAGATTCTGGATGGAGTTTAAAATCGCATTCAGTTCGGCATGGACCACATAAGGGTATTTCGTCTCGAGAAATTCCCCCTGGCGTTCCCATGAGTACACGTCATCGCTGCACCCTTTCGGAAAACCGTTATAGCCTAAGCCGACGACTCTTTTCTGGGGATTGACGATACACGCTCCGACCTGAGTATTCGGATCTTTGGAACGGAAGGCAGCTAAGTGCGCCATGCCCATAAAATACTGATCCCAGCTCAATACGCTTGTTCGTTTCATATTCTTATTCCTCTTCTTGTTTTAATTCATTTAAAACTTCCTGGAATCTCGGTTCAAGATCGCAGGTGAAGACCATATGTTCATGCGTCGTCGGATGTTCGAATTCAAGCTGGCAGGCATGCAGGAGCTGGCCGTTAGCCTGAATTGTTTTACGCGGTCCATATTTCGGATCCCCGGCAACCGGATGGCTGATATAAGCCATATGGACACGGATCTGATGCGTGCGTCCGGTTTCCAGACGGCATTCCACATAGGCGTAATGCTTAAAGTTCTGCAGTACGGTAAAATGGGTGATCGCTTCACGGGAGTTCTTCGCGGTGACCGCCATTTTCTGACGGTTTTTCTCGTCACGGCCGATCGGCGCATTAATAGTTCCGACTTTGTGCGGGAACGGATTATGCACAATGGCACGATACGTCCGCTTGCATGTCTTGTTGGCAAGCTGTGCGGCAAGGGATTCATGTGCCTTGTCGTTTTTCGCCACAACGAGAAGACCGGAAGTATCCTTATCGATTCGGTGGACAATACCCGGTCGTTTCACTCCGTTAATTCCGGATAGATCCTTGCAGTGATATAAAAGACCATTGACTAACGTTCCGGAATAGTGACCCGGTGCCGGATGGACCACCATGCCTTTGGGTTTGTTGATGACAATGATATCGGCATCTTCATAAGCGATCTCGAGATCCATTTTTTCCGGCAGAACTTCCATATTGTCGAGTGGCGGTACATCCACATCGATGATGTCCTTACCTTGTACTTTATAGGAAGCCTTAACTTCCTTGCCATTGACCTTTACACGCTTCTGCTCGAGAAAGTCGGCAGCACGTGTACGGGAAATATCAAGTTTTGCGCATAAGTATTTATCGAGGCGCATCGGACATTCTTCAAATGTCGCCTCAAACTGGACAACCCCTCCCTGCTTTAAAAGGGATTCTTCCTGTTCCTCATCGAGCAGATTTTCCTGCTCATTTGTTTTATTCAGTTCTTCCATTATTCACTGGTCCCCTTTCGTTTCGTTCGCCATTCCTTAAAATCATCCGCAAACATCACTAAAAACAGAAGAATACATCCGAGGGTGATGCAGACATCGGCAACGTTAAATACCGCAAAGGGATGACCAAAAATATAAAACTGGAAAAAGTCGCGCACAAATCCGTAAACAACACGGTCGATCAGATTGCCGACGGCTCCGGCAATAATAAGTGATAGAGCCAGATCGATCCAGGAGTTGTCACTTTTCATAAACCAGATGGACAGGGCGATCAGGGCAACGGCTGTCAGAATAATGAAATACCACATGCCCGTTCCGGATAAGCTTGAAAAAGCCGCACCGAAATTCTGCAAATACGTCAGTTCGAAAAAACCGGGAATGACAACGTGCACGCCATTCAGCGGAATCGACTGGACAACAGCCCATTTGGTCCACTGATCCAGACCGACAAGTATGACAAGCATGATGAGCGCCACAAGAATTGCGGTTTTCTTTTTGCGAAATTGTTCTTTTGAAATCACAGAAATCCTCTTTCTAGATCCAGGATCATCTTCATTTCGTCCCTGATAAAATCTCGTTTTCGGGACATTTTCTTTTCTTCAGATCCATCCTAACCAGTGTACCGGCAAACGAACCAGAAAAGACTAAAGATTTCATTATTGTATCAACTTTTGGCCAAAACCAAAGTGAAGTGTTCGCAATTTGGCGCGCTCTTTGGATTTGCGCATGATGGGCAGCCGTTGTGAACTCCCACCACTTACGCTGACGCTTAGAAATGGTGGCTTCTTTGGTGTTCAAGGGCTGTAACCAGCCCAGTATCAGCACCCTACCCCCGAAGTTAACACGGTTGTTGTCTATCCTTACCGGATTCATCCGGTTCATTACACTGTAATCTGCCTTACACCTTCATTGCAGATGTTCATGGCTGCATTGACATCCCTGTGATGCACAGTATGGCATTCAGGACAGATCCATTCTCTTACAGAGAGATCCTTTGTTTCCTTATGAATATAACCGCACTGGCTCATTTCTGGCTGGATGGAAACCACTTGTCTATCCTGACCAGCTTCTTTCCACGGTCTTTCAGCTTGTATTCAAGCATGAACACAAACAGACCCCAGCCATTGTCCGATACAGATTTTCCAAGATGGCCAAACCCTGCCATAGCTTGCATGTTCAGATCTTCAATCATGACTGCATCATACGTTTCGGCAAGATACAGGGCTTTCTTATGGAGAAAGTCCTTTCTCTGGTTCGCGATCTTTTCATGGAGTCTGGCAATCTTCTTCTGTTTCAGGAAGTTGTTTGAGCCTTCGTCTGTTCATCGATATGGCCAATGCATTTACGGTGAGAATCAGGATTTTTCTTCTCTTTATTTCAAAATGAATCAACTTCATAGACGTAAATTCTTCCATTTTTACCTTTAACCTTTACTTGAGATGACGTTACGAACCTCCAAAAACATGTGTATAACATGTAAATATTACATTTTATACAGATATTAATAGTCAAGAGAAAAATCCTGATATTACTTTTTGTAAAGCAATATCAGGACTTTCAAATCCTTTTCTCTCTGTATATAGTGGGGAATTTAGGATAAAACTATGTTAAAAGAAAAAGTCAGAAATCTCTGATGAAAAGACTCCTGACTTTTGAGACAGGGATAATTCAAACGTGAGTTCAGGGTAAACAGTCATACTGTATTATCTTTTCCATTTCGTACGCAAAATTATGGGTATTGACCGATTATCCAATCCACTTTATAATTTAATTATAAAAAGTAAGGAGATGAAAGGCAGCAAAAAAAAGCGATGATAATTCAATTTTTTTGTTGTTACTTTATCAAGAGGAGATAAATAATGAAGAAAGTAAACAAATTATATGCAGGATTAATCTCTACTGTCATAGCTTTTGGTTCCTTAGCTATGCCTGTTTATGCTGACGAACCAGTAAATGACGATATAATTGCTTGTGATGTAGGAGATTGTAATCCTACAGGAACATTCCGCGGTACCAGCTCTACCTATACTGGACTAGCATATGGTAGTTTTGTTGTGCTTGCATCCAATGTTTCAGGTGCATCTTCAAATGGACAGACACTTTCTGGAACCCGAAGTTATACATACTCAAATTCTGTAACTGGAGCAATTAGCGGAAGTCAAGATGCGATAAGCGCAACTGTTGGTTTTAACGTAACAGCTTCCCGAACTTTAACAGCCTCTTATGCAATCACACTTAACAAAAATCAAAAAGCTCGGATTTCTGTTCGTCCAATTTATGAAGTTTATAGTGTGCCTTATCAAAGATACTGGGCGGGAACCGTAGGTTGTAATTTCTGGCTGAATGCAGGAACTGCAACAGTAAGACGCTTCGTCGGATATGATTATTTGCCTGAAACATGGTACTAAAAATGACATCAAATTATTTTGATCCAGGACCCATTATTTTCTTCTTAACATTGTATATATTAGTTACGTTCTGGATTGCCAAAACATTTCAATCAGTTTGTAAAATGAAAGGTTATAATAGTCCGCTGTATTTTTGGATTTGCATGGTTGTTCCCCTCGCTGGCTGGATTTTAGTAGCAGCTCTTCCAGTTAAAGAAGATAAGAGAAACACTTAACCTGAATTTCCGTCTCACATTCTTGTGGTGCAAATCAATCCCATGTCTACATATACCGCAGGACCAATCCTACTGAACAACGTCCCAAACCTAGTGTTGCGTTTCATTGACTTTTATATTAATGAGACTTTGCGCCATTAGAGCCTTGCACTTTATATCAAGATCTAATGGTAATTCGGTCTTTCGAGAATAAATATATCCTAAATTCCCGTCTTTATACACAGGTCTATTAGAGACCAAATAGTTCTATGATCTGATTTTGCAGACTGATTGTCTGCAGAGTCAGATTTTTTCTTTTACCTGATTCGCTGACTTTCTTAAGTTCTCCAATCTCATTCATGATTTCCTGGTAGGAATACTTATTAGCCCATTTCACTTCTAAAAGCTTCTGACGAATCCAAACAGCTATGATTAATGTTAAAAATTGTACGAATATCCGGCCATTCATAGTTTCTTCGCTGTGGACTCTCAAACGCTTCATATCCATTTGGTTTTTAGATCGTCAAATGATTTTCCAACGCAGTCTTTCTCTCTGTATATAGCCAGCGCTTCCGTTTTATCCTTGATAAAGTTGCTTGCCATGACAAACCAGCCTACTCTGTTTTTCAAATGGCTTTCGATGGCTTCGTCGTTATAAAAAACTTTACGTCCTCTGATTTTCGTTTCTTTAATGGTGAAATATTTTTCAACGAATTTCTCATCTTTGATGTTTGCACCATTACACAGCGCTTCATAGGTAGTGTGCAGCTTATGATTGAATGCCTTCTTCTCTCCCGCAGCTTTGTCGCTGTCAAAGTAAATATGAAGGTAGAGACGGTGGCCTTCCCACTTCTGAAGTTCTGTTACTCCATAAACCTCATTTCCCGAAGCACTAACCACATTGTAGTGATTTTCAATCGTATTCCTATACTTTTCGACAGCTTCTCTGGCCATTTTATGAGTAAAAGGGACTCCCAGCGCAAAGTGAAAATGATCCTTATAGAGTGCATTCAGGTTATCTACCGAAAAGAATCCCCTTGTCCATAATCAAGGAAAGCATTTTGGGAGTAATCATTTTCTGGTTTTCCAGGACTGCCTTTAACGCCTTTACATCCTTGATCTTGCCATCAAGAGGCATGAAGTAAATAGGAAGCTTACTCTTTTGTCCTGTGATCATCAAAGAGAAAAGCCCTGATATTACTTTTTGTAAAGCAATATCAGGACTTTCGAATCCTTTTCTCTCTGTATATAGTGGGGAATTTAGAATATAACCACCATAAAATGCCTATAACGCAATTCATCCCCCACCTATAGAGGTAGGAGAATTCTTGCGTTTTTTTGTTAAACCTAAGCAGCTGCGACTTCTTTTGTGGCGACAACATCGACTGACGTATCCGCCACATTTCGAATCAAAATATCGCCGATTTTGACCGGCGCCTCAACTTGAACATTTTTCAGTGCGGCAATAACCTCAAAGACTTTTTCTTTTTCAACCGCTTCTGTTGTCTTGCAGGAAACCATTGGGATTATTCCATGATTCACCGGGACAATCGTTGTCACCATACGCAATGGATGAGTGACTTCGCTAATGCCATAGGCATGACCTTTTGGACAGGTGTTGCCCGTGACCTTTACAGCTTTTCCTTCTTCAATTGAAACGCTTAAATGACAGCCCATCGGGCAGTTAATGCAAATCAGCTGACGTGTTTCCATATTATGCAGCCTCCGTTTCAATACGAATGGAGTGACTGTTCTGGTCAAACCATTCTCGGTTGAGAATAATGCTTTCCATCTCACCAGGCGCCATGATCATTTTCTTGCGGTGAATGATGCGCCTGCCATCGATCATGACATTCACATAGCCGCCTTTTAGAACGTTGGCAACGCGAAAGCGAACCGTCTGTTTTTCATCCATGCGCAGCGGATCAATTTCAAATGGAACAGTGTAGCGAACCAACCCGCCTGTTTCAATAGGAATTTCGCGACTCGATGCCGGTTTGGCGCCCAGAATATATTGCGCCGCATTTTCGCCGGCTTTTGCTGCTTCTTGGCTGACAAAATCAACGAGATCATGGACATGCAGGACGTTGCCGCAGGCAAATATGCCTTCTACATTCGTTTCCAGCAATTCGTTGACCCGCGCTCCTTGGGTAATGGGTGAAAGTTCAATGCCCGCTTTGAGACTGAGCTCGTTTTCCGGAATCAGACCACAGCTCAGCAGCAACGTATCGCAGGGATATTCTTTTTCTGTGCCTGGAATTGGCTTGCGGTTTTCATCCACCTTGGCGAAGGTGACGGATTCAACACGCTCTTTTCCTTTGATATTGATCACCGTGTGGGAAAGCTGAAGAGGTATGCCAAAATCATCGAGACATTGAACGATATTTCGCTTTAATCCGCCAGAATACGGCATGAGTTCAGCCACAGTATGAACATGCGCGCCTTCAAACGTCATGCGTCGAGCCATGATCAGACCGATATCGCCGGATCCTAAAATGACCACTTCCTGACCCGGCATCAGACCGTCAATATTGACGAGTTTTTGAGCGGTGCCAGCTGAATAGATTCCTGCTGGACGGTCTCCTGGTAAGGAGAGGGCGCCATAAGGACGTTCACGGCATCCCATCGCCAAAATGATCGCTTTGGCGTGGATTCGCTTTACCCCATCTTTGCTGTTGACATAGCGGATTTCTTTATCAGGCGTGATATCAAGCACCATCGAATTGAGTTCGTAGGGAATGTTCAGATCGTTGACTTGAGAGATATAGCGCCAGGCGTATTCCGGTCCGGTCAGCTCTTCGCCAAAGGTATGGAGACCAAAGCCATTGTGAATGCACTGGTTCAAAATGCCCCCAAGACATTGATCGCGTTCTAAAATCAGAAGGTCTTCAACGCCCGCTTTTCTTGCTGCAATTGCGGCAGCCAAGCCTGCCGGACCGCCGCCGATGATGACGAGTTGTTTAGTGTTTTCCATCTTGAATTCCCTCTTTGATCTTTGATGTGATCATTTTCGATTTGGAATTGGTCAGCTGAATCTGATCGAGCGGTATGCCAAGCGTTTCCTGCATGATTTCCATCGAACGCGGCGTGCAGAAGCCCGCCTGGCAGCGCCCCATTCCCGCACGCACACGACGCTTGATGCCATCGAGTGAATGAGCGGGCAAAGAACGGGTTAGGGCATCTCGAATCGATCCGGCAGTGATCGTCTCACAACGGCAGACGATGACGCCATAAGCTGGATCTTGCTGGATCAGCTCGTTCCATTCTTCATCGCTGAGTTTTTTGACATCGACAAAGCCTTTACGTTGGGCGATGTAGTTTGGATTTCGATCGGCATTCAGCTTCTCGGCAATCATTTGAGCAACATGCTTTCCAATTGCCGGCGCACTCGTCAGACCTGGAGATTCAATTCCGGCTGCATCGAAAAAGCCCGGTGCGCTTTCCGCAATCACAAAATCCCCTCCATCCGGAGTGGCCCGCAAACCGCTGAAGGTGCGGATGACTTTATTGAACGGAATGTCTTTAATTGTCTTCAATGCTTTTTGTTTGATTTCATCCTGGCCGCTTGCCGTTGTATTCGTGCTTTCCTTCGTTTCCACTTCATGAGCATTGGGCCCGACAAGAATATTGCCATGGACCGTCGGCGTGATCAGCACGCCTTTTCCTGCCGAAGTTGGCAATTGGAAAAGCGTACAGTGGCATAAATTCGATGCAGTTTTATCGAGCAGCAAGTACTCTCCTTTGCGTGGAGTAATGTGCATTTTGCATGGGGCAAACTGATTGTGAATTTCATCCGCATAGACACCCGCCGCATTCACAAGCACTTTTGCGGTGTAGCGACCATTGACCCTCCAGCCTTCGTTAGTGCGTTCGATCGTTTCGATTTCTTCATTGAACATGAACTGAACCCCGTTATCAGCCGCATTTTCCGCCATTGCGATCGTCAGTCCAAACGGGCAGACAATTGCGGAAGTCGGAGCATACAGAGCGCAGACGACGTCAGGATTGACATTCGGTTCCAGTTTGAGAATCTCTTCTTTTTCAAGAATCTGCAGATCACTGACCCCATTGGCAAGACCGCGCTGATAAAGCTCTTCTATCCCTTTGCGCCCATTTTCTTCCATGCATAAAACCAGAGCGCCATTATTTTCGTAATCAAAATTCAATCTGTGGGCAAGTTCTGGCATCATCTTCGAGCCTTCGACGTTGAACCGCGCTTTCAATGTGCCTGGCATGGCATCAAATCCAGCATGAACAATTCCCGAATTTGCTTTCGAGGTTCCGGCGCACACATCTTCTTCCCGTTCAATGACACCCACTTTCAAATTCGTCTGGGCCAGAAAACAGGCAATAGCACTGCCCACAACCCCAGCACCGATAATCAATACATCAAAGTTCATACAATCACCCCTTTTCAGGATCTTTCAGGCAAAGATCCCCATCACACGCCAATCGAGCTTTGGGCTTTCTCTGCCTCTATTCCTTATTCTTTATTCTTTTCGCCTTTCGTTGAACCATTCATTTGAAAAGCAGGTTTAGAGAATGCCCGGCTTGAATTCCAGACAGGCTTTGACCGCATGCTTCCAGTCTTCATAGCGGCGATTCATTTCCTGTTCATCGCGTGCCGGTTCAAATTGACGTTCCACTTCAATTTTCAGATCTTCCTTGTTCCAGAATCCAATCGCAAGACCGGCAAGGAAAGCAGCGCCCAAAGCTGTCAGTTCATTAACTTTAAAGCGTTCTATTGGAATGCGGCATAAGTCCGCCTGGAACTGAAGCAGGAAGTTATTGGCAGCAGCTCCTCCGTCGACTTTCAGCTTGGTAATCGGCATACCGGAATCTGCTTCCATCGCATCCAGTACTTCCTTCGCCTGGAAAGCCATCGATTCAATCGCCGCACGCACTAAATGGTCACGGTTAGTTCCGAGTGTGAGACCGACGATGCTTGCCTTTGCTTTATCATCCCAGTACGGAGCCGCAAGTCCGACGAAAGCCGGAATCACATAGACACCACCGGTTGTTCCCGCATCTAATGCCATCTGTTCCGTTTCCGAGACGTTTTTAAATAAGTGAAGTTCATCGCGCATCCATTTCATCACTGAACCGGAAACGAAAATCGATCCTTCGAGAGCATATGTAATTTCATCTCCGATCTGCCATGCAATTGTGGAAAGCAGTCTGCTTTTAGACCGGACGATGTCATGACCGGTATTCATCAGCAGGAATCCGCCGGTACCATAAGTGTTTTTCGCCATACCTTTTTCGAGACACAACTGACCGAACAGGGCTGCCTGCTGGTCTCCGACCATCGAGCAGATCGGAACTTCCTTACCGAAGAACACATACGGAGCAGTTGTGCCGTAGTTTTCAGAAGTCGGAACGATTTTCGGCAGAATGGACTTCGGAATATTGAACGCTTCGAGCAGCTCATCATCCCATGCCACTTCTTCAATGTTGCAGAGCAGTGTACGGCTTGCGTTCGTCGCATCCGTAATATGGAGTTTTCCGCCGCTCAGTTTCCAGACCAGCCACGAATCCATATTTCCGAATAGCAGGTCACCGCGTTCTGCTTTTTCACGGGCACCCGGAATGTTTTCAAGCATCCAGACAATTTTGGATGCCGAGAAATACGGATCAATACGCAGACCGGTTTTCTGCATAATCATCTCTTCGAGCCCCTCTTTTTTCCAGCGATCGCAGATTTCACTCGTCTGACGGGACTGCCAGACAATTGCCTCATAAATGGGCAGACCGGTGTTTTTATCCCACAGGACACTCGTTTCACGCTGGTTCGAGATACCGATTGCTTTAACCTGATCCGGAGCGATCCCGGACTGGTTGATCACTTTAGCAAGAACTGCCAGTGTGTCGAGCCAGATATCATTGCCATCCTGTTCAACCCAGCCCGGTGCCGGATAATCGACGCCGCCTTCCTGCTGGGCAACGGAGACGATCTGACAGTCATGGTCAAACAGAATGGCGCGAGTGGATGTCGTGCCATGGTCAATCGCCAGAATATATTTTTTTGATTCCATAAAAGATCCCTTCTCTTCCTCTTGTCTTTCGGTGCGTCCTTTGACGTCATGTTCTGTTCTCTTCCTGAATTGTGTCGTAAGTAAATCTGAAATAGAAAAAGCACAGAAACCAGAATAAGTTTTAATGAATTCTCTTACCTTTATTTTAAGCATAAAATATGTGATCCAAAACTATTCCGTTTAGTCAAAATGCAAAGAAAGATTATTTTCTGGAACGAGAAAAAAGTCCGTACCGGATTCGCATTTTCATGCATCCCGTACGGACTGATTTGTAAGAAGTCGTTTAACATACTCAATGATGAATTGGTAAATTCTTATCTGAGTTTCGACTAGAGATCGAGTTTGAGATCTTCATCCGAATAGAGGTTGGCCTTCAGGCATAATTTGTGAACGAAGTATGTCACAACTGCCGGCAGAACAAAGGAAACCAGAATCAGAGCCAGCCAGTTAACCCAGCCAATGGAAGCGAAGGAGCCGAACTGATCCAGCCATCCGGTAATGACACCGATCTGACCGACGAAACCGCAGGTTCCCATACCACTTGAAATCGCAGCACCATTCATTTCGAGATGGAACAGGCATGTTGCGATCGGACCGATAATGGCAGAAGCGATAATCGTCGGCAGCCAGATCACCGGTTTTTTAACGATGTTACCCATCTGCAGCATCGAAGTTCCGATACCCTGAGCAACAAGGCCGGACCATTTATTCACTGCGAAAGACATCACCGCAAAGCCGACCATCTGTGCGCAGCATCCGGCAAGAGCAGCACCACCGGCAAGACCGGTCAGAGAAAGTGCAGCGCAGATTGCGGCAGATGAAATTGGCAGAGTCAGGAAAATTCCCATCAGAACGGATACGATCACACCCATCAGGAAAGGCTGTAATTCAGTAGCCCACATGATGGTGTTTCCCATCCAGATTGCGCCCGTTCCGATTGCCGGAGCCAAAGCGATACTGAGCAGTGCGCCGATGCAGATCGTCACAAACGGAGTGACGAGAATATCAACTTTTGTTTCTTTGGAAACGAGCTTGCCGCATTCGCAAGCAATCACGGCAACAAAGTAAACCGCTAAAGGTCCCCCTGCACCTCCGAGAACGTCAGCGGCATAACCGACCGCAAGAAGAGAGAACAGAACCAGGTTCGGAGCATTTAAGGACATTCCGATCGCAGCAGCCATTGCGGGACCTTTAACAGCCGTCGCATAAGCGCCGATCTCAACCAGAACTTCCAAATTCAGTAAAGTGCCTAAGGTATTCAGGATTGTTCCCATCAGTAACGATGCGAACAGGCCCTGAGCCATCGCGGAAAGGGCATCAATTCCGTAACGTTTTGCAGAAATCTGTACGTCCTTTCTTGCTAAAAAGGCAGCAGCCGTTTGCATAATCAAATTTCCTCCTGTTTTTTACTGGAAAGTATAATTCCCTCGGGAAATTCCGGACAATCCTTCTTTTAAAATCATGGGATATTTTGTGATTTTTATATAATTTTGAGGCATAGAAACCGATTTCTTTTTTAGAGGTGTTTTTTTATGGGCATATATTTTTTGTCATAAGCCAACCTAAAAGCAAAAGAAAACCCTGTCCGATCAAGATGTGAACAGGGTTCATATAAAATTATTTTTTCTACTTATATCGAAGATTCTGCTTTGCGGCGTCTGAAAAGCCCAACAATCCAGCTCTGTCCTTCAACGAGAATGACGGACAGAAAAATCAGCAGACCACCGACAATCATGATCGGACTTTTTGCTTCATGAAGAAACAGAAAGCTAAGCAGATTGCCCCAGAGACTTTCTGTGGCAAGAAGAATCGAAGCGGCAGCCGGTGAAGTATACTGCTGAGCAACAGTCTGGAGCAGATAGCAGACGAATGTAGCCAGAACGATGGAATAGAACATTGTCCACACTCCTGTCCAGCCAATCTGTGCCGGCCATGAAGTGGTCAGACCAAACGGAAGCGAGCACACAGCCGCTGTAGTCAGCTGAATGGCATTGAGAACCCAGACATTGCAGTCACCCGCACGGTACAGAGCAACGATCTGAGCGGCAAAGAAGAACGCGCAGATCAAAGTCAGCACATCACCCATGCCAAGATGAAATCCGCCGCCTGATAAAGACAGACAGCCGATGCCGACCAGGCACAGCACGGAAGCAAAGAAGACAATCAGATCCGGCTTTTTATGATAGATCGTCCAGACAATAAACGGGACAAAGACCACATTGACTGCCGTTAAAAAGGCGTTCATTCCCGCTGTGGTCATGCTTAATCCCACCGTCTGGAACGCAAAAGCGGTAAAGAGCATGACTCCGGAAATGATTCCGATTTTCAGAGCATCTTTAGTCAGTTTTTCCTTTTTGATCAGCACCGGGATCCAGGCTAGCAGTGCCGCTCCGCAAAACCGGATCAGCAGCATGGCGTACGGTGTAAAAATTGTTAACGCCAGGTCGGATGCGACAAATCCCCCGCCCCATATGAGCGCAGTAAGCAGGCAGCATAAATTCGCCTTCTGTTTTGTCATGAATTTATCTCCTCTTTTCTTTCAGTTTTTAACTTTCAGGTATTTCTGTATTTCATTTTTTCAGTGAATCAGAATGATTCAGCTGGTCGTCTCTATTGTCTTATGGATTGAATTCATAATTCGATCCGGTTTAAAACGCGACTTTTATTATACCTAAAACTTGTCAGGAGAAAAATTTTTTCGGATGACTTGTCACGAAACAATAAGAAAAGCCCGTAAGCATTACACTTACGAGCCTTGAACTTATGCACAAGCAGAGATTACATCAGTTTGCGGAAGAGTTCTTTCATGTCTTCTACAGATGTTTCTTTCGGGTTGCCAGGACGGCATGCATCAGCGTAAGCAGATTCTGCCAGGAAGTCGAGGTCTTCTTCTTTAAGAGCTTCGAGTTTTTCAGGAATTCCTACATCCTTGGACAGCTTGCGAACTGCATCGATGGCAGCCTGACGGTATTCCTGCTGGGTCATGCCAGTTGTGTCTACATCCATTGCTTCAGCGATGTATTTGAATTTATCGCCAGTAGCTTCCTGGTTGTATTCCATAACGATTGGCAGGAACATTGCGCATGCAACACCATGTGGAGTGTTATAAACAGCACCTAAAGTGTGAGCCATGGAGTGAGCAATACCTAAACCGACGTTGGAGAATGCCATACCGGTTACGAACTGACCTAAAGCCATGCCTTCACGTCCTTCAGGATCGTTTTCAACAGCTTTACGCAGGTTCTTGGAGATTAACTTAATTGCTTCAAGGTTAAGGCAGTCAGCGAGTTCCCATGCAGCAGCAGTTGTATACCCTTCAATGGCGTGAGTCAAAGCATCCATACCTGTAGCAGCAGTCAGGCCTTTTGGCATACTGGACATCATATCCGGGTCAACGACAGCAATGTTCGGAATATCATTGACGTCAACGCATACGAATTTACGTTTCTTTTCTTCATCAGTAATAACATAGTTGATCGTTGCTTCAGCAGCAGTACCTGCAGTTGTAGGAACAGCGATTGTATAAACAGTCGGGTTCTTCGTTGGGGCAACGCCTTCAAGAGAACGTACGTCTTCGAATTCAGGGTTGTTGATGATAATGCCGATTGCTTTTCCCGTATCCATACTGGATCCGCCGCCGATTGTAATCATATAGTCAGCACCGGAGTTTTTATAAGCTTCAACACCGTGTTTTACATTCGCGATTGTTGGGTTTGGTTTGATATCGGAATAAATTTCGTAATCGAGACCTGCATCGTCGAGTAAGTCCGTTACTTTTTTGGAAACACCGAATTTAACTAAGTCCGGGTCAGTTGCGATGAACGCTTTTTTAAATCCTTTAGATTTGATGATGCCCGGGATTTCCTGGATCGCACCTTTGCCATGATAGGAAACACCGTTTAATACGAAACGATTGACCATTTTTCATTTCCTCCTTCTACACTTTGAAATGTATAAATGGTTTACGGTTTTAAAGATATTGAAACCGCTTTACTATTCAATTATCCCATTACAGCCTCTGAATCTCAACCGCATTCTGATTACAAATCAATTTTTTCTGATTAAGAAACAACTCAATCGAACCTAATCCGGATCAATGTCATTAAGTTAACGAACTTTCTCGTTTACTAAGTGGTGTTTGGAATAG
>JBJEFF010000169.1:0-5316 GCA_051873775.1 Allobaculum sp.
CCGTGATGATCAGATCCTCTTTTTTCATGAGAATCCGCAGCACAAACTGAACAAGCGGTAAGTTATCGGCGAACATGCATCTCATAAAGAGATCATCAATTGGCCGGAGTTTTTTAATTAAGGCGCGCTTCTGTGCTCTGGTGAGTTTTTGTTGACTCAAACTCTTTAGCTCCTTTCTGCGAAAGGAAAATCTGAATTCTTTCGCTTAAGTCAGCGATCGTTCTGTTTTTAAAATAAGTTCACCTCTTCTTTCGGGATCATCGATCACAACTGAACCTGTGCTGCCTTTTACGCAGGGCAGAGAATGTTTTGACTGATTAATGATCATAACAAAATACGCAGCTTCAATCTGACCGATCTTTGAAAGACATCTCAGGGGCTGACATATTGTTATACGAGTGAATTTGCGATTGGTTGTCAGAATTCACAGAATTTCTGAAAGTTAGTCTGAGAACAACTTGTTGTATCAATTCAAAGATCGAAAAAGCCGGAAATGAAATAAGATGTAAATATTTGTTAATCAGAACAATTCAGAAACGAATAATTATATTCTGAAAAATACGTGAATTTCTTAGTTATCAGATTATCGAGGGCATAAAAAAAGACACCCGCAGGTGTCTTTTTAGGCATGATGTCAGATCACAGACAAAGTCTTTCTGAGATCTTCGGCATCATTTATTTTCATTATTTAAGTTCTTAAAGTTCTCAGTTGTGAATTCGATCGGAATCATACCAGATGTGATTCAGACTTATTCCTTATTCGATACTAGCTTCAGCGTTATGGAAACCGGTAATGCCGAGCATCAGGTCGGATACACCGTTAACCAGCATGTTCGTTCCGATCAGCAGAGTGATCAGGGCTCCGGAATCGTTCAGGTTAAACATCATAATTAAACCAACAATGATGTTGCATGCGGCAAGGAACAGGATTGTCCACCAGGAGGACACGCCAAGGCTTCTCATACCGAATGCCTGATAAATCTTGAAGATACCAACCGCAAGGAAACCAATAGCCGCAACTACGCCAAGTGCGATAGAAGCACGGAATACGTTACCGGAAATCAGGAAACCGACAACCAGTAACAGAATACCGGTGATCAGAGTAAATACACTGCGGAAAGAATCAGCAAAGAAATAGGATCCGATCAGCCATACACCATAGAAGATTGCCATGAATCCTATGGTATAAATCATGATGCCTGCGTACATAGCAGGGTTAATCAGCAGCGATGCACCTACAAAAATATAGGCAATAGACAGGGCGATAAATAGTACACGGTACCAGCCCCAGGAAGACTTTGTTTTCATAAATAACTCCTTTCAATTCCGTTTCTTTATGGAATCTTTATGATTAGAGTATATCCATCCTCCATGAAGAGTAGCTTCCTAATGCTCATGTTTTTTCGCTTTTACTTTATCTTTCGCAAACAGTCTATCTGATCGCTGAAGCTGACTTTTTAAATGGAGTATAAAGACTTTTTAAATGGAGTATTAAGATATAAAGATCAGATCAATATAAACTGTGCAGGCAGACAGGGATTTATATGGTCTTTGGGCATCTTTACCTTCTTTTTCTGCTTCTTTTTTAAGTCTTATTTCCCTTCCTTTTACTCCGGAATTCCGCTCGAAAAAACAGTCTGAGAATCCAGAAAAAAACACGGAGTTTCTTCCGTGTATCTGTGTGTTCAGACTGAATCCTGCCGGCATTGCCGTTGCGGATAATTTAGCCTTCCGATTATTTTTCTATTTTGTCATTATTCAGATAACAGGAGCCCCATGCGGCTAAAGCTTCCATCACCGGAACCAGTTCCATGCCAAGTTCGGATAAGGAATAATCGACACGCGGCGGAATCTCGTTATACGAAATTCGCAGAATCAGGCCTTCGGCTTCAAGATCCTTCAGCGTATTGGAAAGCATCACGTTCGTGATCCCTAAAGCCTGGCGCAGTTCGCAGTACCGCAGTGTTCCGTTGACACTTAACGTATAAATAACCGGGATCTTCCATTTCCCTTCTAAAACTTTACATGCATGTTTCATCGGACAGGAATCATCCTGGTAAATAATCAGTTTTTTCATGTTATCACCTGTGTTTTGTGTTGATTATACTATAAGTTTTTCAAAATGGAATCAAAAAAGTTAGTTAGTAAGTTATCTATAAGTATTTACTTTTTTGATACTTGCTTCTATAATGTGAATCCAAATAGAAAGTGAGGATTACTATGGATACAAATAAACAGACATCACCCTTTATCAAAGTTTCCGCCAATCTGCTGCTTCTGCCGCAGACAATCCTCCAGCTGAAAAATATTCGACCGGACGTTGCGTCGGTCTTATTAAACAATGATTTTGTTGCTTTCAGTGGTAAGGAAGAAAATGCCCGGACGCCGGATGGCGAGCTTTGCGCTTATGGGGTTTTATGTAATGCCACAAGCGTAACCAGTGATGAAAACAACGAACCGTTAATCAAAGCTTATGCCAAAGAACGTGTCCGCATTATCGATATTGACCATGATGCGAAAACCTGCACGTATATTTCCGATCCTGAAACGGAAGATCTCAGTGAACAGGCTGAGCAGGATATGCAGAAATACATCCAGCAGATCGTAGATGATATCGCCAAGTCAATTCAGGGAGGCCGCCATATCGCAAGACGCGCTCGTGAATACAGTACCCTCAATCAGATGATTTCGTTTTTAACCCAGTACATGAACATGTCGGATAACGAAATCTATGAGATGTTGACGATTAACTCGAAAAAGCAGCGGGTAACCCGCTTTATCGATTACCTCTTACGTCAGAAAGAGGAAGTTTCACTCAAGATGGAAGTCAACGAAAAGATGACCCGTGAAGCGAGTGACTTTTACCGCCGTCAGGCGATTGAACGTCAGATTCAGACTTTAAAGGATCAGCTCGGTGACGACCAGAGTCCCCAACAGGATCCCAACGATTATATTTCCCGGATTAATGCACTGCCGTTAAGTGACACTACCCGCAAAGCACTGCTTGAAGATGCACACCGCCTTGAGAAAATCAACGAACAGTCTCAGGATGCTGAAGTTCTTCGAACTTACCTTGATTTTGCACTCTCCCTGCCGTGGAAAAAGGAAGAAGCTTTCGAGCCGGATTTAAAAGAGGCTCGTGCGATTCTCGATTCGCACCATGCCGGCATGGATAAAGTCAAAGAACGCATTCTCCAGCATTTAGCGGTGATGCAGCTGCGTCATTCCATGAAAGGCAGTGCAATTCTGCTTGTCGGTCCTCCGGGAACCGGTAAAACTTCTCTCGGTAAATCGATTGCCCAGGCACTGCACCGTCCGTATACCCGCCTCTCTCTTGGCGGTATCCGTGACGAATCCGCAATCCGCGGTCACCGTCGGACTTACGTGGGCGCAATGAGCGGACGTATTCTGAAAGCCATGAAACAGGCTGGCACAACCAACCCGGTTATGATTCTCGATGAAATCGACAAAATGATGGCTGGAGGCTATTCCGGAGATCCGGCTGCCGCAATGCTTGAAGTACTCGACCCAGAACAGAACGATACGTTTACCGATCAGTACCTCGATCTGCCGTATGATCTGAGCGATGCCATGTTCATCGCAACCGCAAACTCGCTCGACACGATCCCGGCACCTTTGCTTGATCGTATGGAAGTTATTTCTCTCGACAGCTATACCCCGAGCGAAAAATTCGTGATCGCCAAAGACTATCTGATTCCGGAAGTTCTTGAAGATCACGGTATTGCGAAAGAAGATCTGATCTTCGAAGACGATGCAATCCGTGAAATCATCTCATCCTATACGATGGAAGCCGGCTGCCGCGGTCTGAAAAAACAGATTGCGACCATCGCCCGTGCCAAAGCAGTGGATCTGATTGAACAGAAGAATTCACCGATCACGATTCATCCGCAGGAGATCTTCGATATTCTCGGACCGAATCAGGTCCATCACGAAAAAATCAAGGAATCCAACCCTTGCGGTGTGGTCACCGGACTTGCCTGGACAGCAGTCGGCGGTGAAGTTCTCTTTATCGAGACTGCCGCAATGCCGGGCAGCGGTCAGATGATTCTGACCGGTCAGCTTGGCGATGTCATGAAAGAATCGGCTAAGATTTCCTACTCCGTTCTCAAATCACGTCTGCCTTTAGATACACTCGAGTTCTCCCGTCAGGATATTCATATTCACTTCCCTGCGGGAGCAACTCCCAAAGATGGTCCGAGTGCCGGCATCACGATCTTCACTGCACTTGCTTCATTAGCTCTGCAGAAACCGGTGGATTCGCATATTGCGATGACCGGTGAGATCTCCTTAAGCGGAAACGTTCTGCCGATTGGCGGTCTTAAGGAAAAACTCTATGGCGCAATGCGTGCCGGAATCACCAAAGTGCTGATTCCAGAAGAAAACGTCAAAGACCTCGTTGAAGTCAGCCCGGAAGTCAAGGAAGCACTGAACATTGTTCCAGTGAAAACCGTGGAAGATGTTTTAAAAGAAGCACTTGGTGTCCACCTGTCTTCTTATGAGCAGCCAAAACTTGCCGCAAAAGATGCAACTGTGATTATCTAATTCGTCATCTGCAAATTCATACCTCTAACGATCTAAGCTCCGGAGCACAAACTCCGGAGCTTTTTGCGTGTGAAGCCTTCACGATGTATCGGATCGGATGAGACTAATTTCAGACTACCGATCATAAGAAAAGATATGAAAGAGAAGAGAATAAGAGTAGAAGGTGGATCACGACAGAAAAATAAGTTTGCATTTTATGGGCATTCCATCTGAAAAAGCCAACACAAGCAAGATGATCGCCCCACTTTTAGCTGAATTTGAAATAAATCCCAGTCCATATCATCCATTCCGCCTTTATGATCTCGACCTGAAACCATGCAAGGACTATCTCGTTTGTCAACAGGACTGGAGAAGATTCGGCGGCACATGCCGCCGTTTTTCTTTCTCTCATTTGGTTGTTTAATGAACTTAAGAAAGGAAAAGACGGCACAAAAAAAAGACCTGCATCATCGAGTTGGCCCTCTAGCAGATCTCTCTCCAATAAACACACACATGTGTCCATGTGTCGTCTAAGTTATTTCTATGATAGTCGATTTTCGTCCCTCTTGTCCACTTCAAAAATCAACTCATCATGCCAAGCCTGATCCTTATACGCTGTCCGATCAGGAACTGAGGTCTATGACATGTCCAAACTGTGAGTGGTTAAACATCACGAGACATCGGAATGTCAATCCTTCAAAACATCCTACTCTTTCCGGGCAATCGAGTAGGCAAGTAATTAGCTGACCTCTCACACCACCCTGCGTACGGATC
>JBJEFF010000170.1:0-5212 GCA_051873775.1 Allobaculum sp.
TAACATAGCTAGATCAGACGGAGGTCAAAAGCCCGTCATTTTTTTAATGGTTACTAATCTTCGGGTATAAGAAAAGCGGATCCCCGCAACCGGAAATCCGCATCATTTCAATTATGAATTGTTAAATTGTTGTTGATGAAGTGTATGGCTTAAGCTTTTTCAAAGTCGGATTTAGCAGCGCCGCATAATGGGCAAGTCCAGTCTTCCGGAAGATCTTCGAAAGCAGTTCCTGCTGGAATACCGTTGTCAGGATCACCGACTGCAGGGTCATATTCGTAACCGCAAAGTGTGCATACATATTTATCCATAATTTTTACCTCTTATGACCAGAAATGGTACAGGCAGGATGAAGTGAAGCTTCCTGCGTGATGGCTGGTCTTCTATCTGTAAAGGTATTCTACATGGATTGTGGTCTGACTTTCAATTCCTATGCACTTTATAAAACCAAAGAAGAAAGCAGGAAAAAATGATATCTCTTTTATTCAGAGTTCATACGACGGTAACGAGAATATGCCTTGAGGTTATAAATTGCGATACAATAAAGCAGTTCTTTTATCCGGCAGACGAAAAAGAATCAAAAGAGAAGAATCTGCCCCAAAGAAATCGTGGTAAAAACCTCATCAATAAAAAGACAGAGAAACGGGAGGAATGAATATGTCCATCGCAAAAGTCAGAGATTACTTTAAACCATTCGGCATCGAAGACAGGATTATCGAATTAGATGAATCGAGTGCAACCGTTGCATTAGCCGCTCAGGCATTAAATACAGAAGAAAGCCGCATTGCCAAAACTTTATCGTTCAAAGTTGGCGATCAGGCGATTGTCGTGGTTGCCGCAGGAGATGTGAAAGTCTCCAATCCGAAATACAAACACACATTCGGCGTCAAAGCAAAAATGCTTGCCTATGATGAAGTCGAACCGCTCATCGGTCATGCAGTAGGTGGAGTATGCCCGTTCGGCGTAAATCCGGATGTTAAAGTCTATCTCGACGAATCACTCAAACGTTTCGAAACCGTATTTCCGGCATGCGGCAGTTCCAACTCCGCTATCGAATTTACCATTGAAGAACTGGAAAAGTATTCCGGTTTTGAAAACTGGGTGGACGTCTGCAAACTGTCGGAAGAATAATCCGGACATACAAACATTGGAAAACAGAAAAACATCAAAATCAGAGACATGAAAATGAAATGGCTGGTCGGAAAGTTACCGATCAGCCATTTTAACTTTGCGATAAATTTGGAAATCGAATGATCAGATTATTCTTTCATCTGAATCTGATCCCGGATGCCCGGAGTGACATAGATATCAAGTTTTTCCGTCTGGAAATCAGGAGTACGGTCAATACTTCCTGTATCGACCATCCAGATGGCCTGAAGATCAGACTGTTCGCACAGCGCAATTCCTTCTTCAACCGGCAGACAAAACAGGGCAGTGGACATCGCATCACAATAAGCGGAATCATCATGAATAACCGTTACGGAACGCATGTATTCACTCGGATAGCCGGTGGAGGGATCGATGATATGTGCATAGCGCTTGCCATCAACGATCATATAGCGCTGGTAGTCACCGGAAGTAACCAGACAGGTTGGTTCACTTGTGATATAGGACAGGACAGATCCATTTGAATCCGGATCCTGAACGCCGACGCGCCAGTCGCTGCCGTCCGTTTTCTGCCCGATCAGAATGACGTTGCCTCCGGCATTGAGGAAACCGGAAGTCATTCCTGCTTCTTCAAGTCGGTCCGCCGCAAGCTGTGTTGTATAACCTTTGGCGATCGCACCGAAATCGAGCGCGGCTATATCATTGGTCAGTTCAATGGTATTGCCCTCAACTTTAACCGCATCCATGGAATCGGGATTAATCGACTGTTCAATATCTTCGAGTGCCGGGAGTGCGGGCTCTTCTGCATCGAAGGCCTGTTTCCAGACCTGAATCAGTTTACCTTGAGAGACGTCGAATTTCGGGTTGATTTCATGCGCTTTACGGGCATCGTTGAGTACTTCAATAATCCGCTCATCGACTTCGACCGGGTGGTTCCGGGCGGACTCATTGATTTCCATCAGACTGACGTGATCATCGTAGGTGTGGTAGACATCGAAAAGTTCGTTACATTCGATAAAGGTATTCTGTACGATCTGAACATATTTGTTGAACTCGTCTTCCGTACTGGTGGTCTTGATTGTAATCGGAGTATCGAAGCCGACATCCGTCAGCGTCAGGGTACGGCTCTCTACTTCATCTCCCGCTTTTTTCGGAGACTGAAGATAGAAAACCACACTTACAATCAGAGCCAGAACGGCAAGCGAGGCAATGACCCAGTAGCGGACATTACCGGATTTTGAAGTAGATGGTTTTGAATTGTTTTCCATAGCGTTTCCTTATCTAATTCTGTTTCGATCTCGGATAAACGGCCAGATCAAATCATTCCGGTCGTCTATCCATATATATAAAGTGTATTAGGTATATAAAAAGTGTATATGCGCATCTGTCAGAGTGTCGGAGTTAGAGGTCGATCATAAATAACGTCACCGGAACCGCCCGGACAGCTCTTAAAGGATATCAAATTTCCTTTAAAGACAAGGAATACAATAGCGGGAAATCGGCAGTTTTTGTATTTGAATGATAAAAAAACCACAAATTCCTCTGATGACGTAAGCTTGAATGTCTTTGGAAGATGAACAAATGAAAATTATGGGATTCGAAAATTTTTTCATTCTGCGGAAGAAATCACAAGAACTAAAAGAGTTTTCGATAATTTCACAAAATTGTCAAAAGAGCATGGGGAAAATTTGATTTTGCATAACTGGATGCATAAAATTATGCTTGATTGTAATTGAAAGGAAGAAGAGTATGTCACTTTTATTAGGGCCAATGTGTCAACACATTCCCGGTAAAAAAGGATTGACTGACCACAGCGATGTTAAAAGACTTATGCCTGCTAAAGAAGTCTATATTCCACTTTTTGCAGGTAATAACTCTGAAGTTGAGCTGCTCGTCAACGAAGGCGACCATGTTTATATTGGTACACGTTTAGCCAATACTAAATCCGCTTTCCCGGTACCACTGTATTCCAGTGTTTCCGGCACTTACAAAGGAACTGTAAAACGTCCGCATAACAGCCTAAAACCGCAGCCTCATATGGTAATTGAGCTAGATGAGGAACAAGAAGCAATTCAGGCTTTTGAGCCGATCGACTGGCAGAATGCCTCTCACGATGAATTAGTAGAGTTTGTAAAAAACTCCGGAATCATCGGACAGGGCGGTGCCGGTTTCCCAACTTATGTTAAATATCAGAAGGTCGATAACATCGACACTTTGATTATCAATGCAGTTGAATGTGAACCGTATATTACGGCTGACTACAAATGCGTTATGGACTATCCTGAACAGTTTGTTCATGGTGTCCGCATCCTTCAGAAACTTGCTCAGGTTGACCGCGTTTTAATCGGTGTCAAGAAAACACACCCGGACTTAATCAACTTTGTCCGTGAAGAAATTAACCGCGAACACGCAGCAGGTATCGAAGTTGTACCTGTACCGGATGTCTACCCGATGGGTGGTGAAAGAACGCTGATCCGTACACTGGTTAAACGTGAATACAAACGTCTGCCAGGCGAATGCGGTGTCATCGTCAACAACGCCAATACCGCTATTCTCGTTGCACGCGCAGCTGAAATGGGTCAGGCTCAGGCGAAGAAATATGTAACGTTCTCCGGTGAAGGGCTGAAACATCCGACAAACGTTTTAGTCCCGATCGGTATGTCCGTGCATGAAATCCTCGAACAGATCGGCGGAACAATCGACAAAGTCGAAAGTTTAAAACTGATCTCTGGCGGACCGATGATGGGTAAAACCATGGTATCTGACATGATCGTTATTGACCGTGCTATGAATGCCATCACCGTGCTCAAAGATGAAAATGAACCGGATATGACCTGCATGCGCTGCGGTCGTTGTACGGCACACTGCCCGATCGGCTTACAGCCCGTCCGCATTGCCAATGCAGTGAAGATGAACGATGCTGCTGAAATGGAAAAACGCGGAGCTATGCAGTGTATTGAATGCGGTCTGTGCACTTATGTCTGCCCGAGCCATATTCAGGTCACTGAAAATGTTCGTAAAGCTAAACGGACATTAATGATGAAGGCTAGAAAGAAGTAGGAGGGAACAAGAGATGAAATATACCTTTCATGTAAGCCCGAACCTTCAATCTAAGAATTCCACTCAGCAAATCATGCGTGATTTGACAATCGGTCTTCTCGTTGTGTTCGCTGCTTCTGTTATTTACTATTTCACAGCATGGGGTGCTGCTTATGGTCTGCAGGCAATCTTACTGCTTGCATGCTCCTTAGTGACAACTTTTGTCTGTGAAGCTGTTTTTGCAAAACTCAAAAAGAAAAACGTTAAAGATGTCATTACCCATTCCTTTGGCTGGGTGACTTCCATCATCCTCGTTATGATGTGCCCGATCACCATTACTCCATATGCAGTGATTATCGCAACCTTCTTTGCGATTGCTGTCGGACGTCTGATGTTCGGTGGTTTCGGCTATAACATCTTCAACCCGGCTGCAGTCGGAAGAGCAGTTATCTTTGCTTCTTTCTCTGGTGCAGCTACTAACCTGGTCACTTCTGCTACTCCAACAGGTGTACTGGCTTCCACTTTCAAATGGCTGCCTGCAACTGAAGCCGCTTTACAGTCCTACCTGGACTACGTAGGCGGATGGGGAAGCTTATTCTTAGGAACTACTCCGGGAGCAATCGGTGAAACATTCTCCGTACTGATTCTGCTCGTCGGTGTATTCCTGGTGATCCGCAATGTTATTGACTGGCGTATTCCAGTGTTCTACCTCGGTACGATTTTTGTGGTGACTTTCGTCGTTGCTCTTGCATCCGGCGTTCAGGCTTACCACGGAATTCCGGGATGCATCTGGTATCCGATGCTTCACCTGTTAACCGGTGGTGTCATCTTCGGCGGCGTATTCATGCTGACTGACCCTGTTACTATTCCGACTTCACCGGCAGGACGTGTATTCTTTGCGATCTGCGCTGGTGCAATCACAGTTCTGATCCGTCTGAAAGGTAACCTTCCGGAAGGATGCATGTACTCCATCCTGATCATGAACTGCTTCACTCCGATGATTGAATCCGCTCTTGACGGACCACAGCTTGAAATCAAGAAAAAAGCCTGGATTATGATCGCATGCTCT
>JBJEFF010000171.1:0-5176 GCA_051873775.1 Allobaculum sp.
TTTATAGGCTTGTTAGGATACTATACGTATAGTGTGATCGACTGGGAAAGTTCTAATTGATTATGGATTTAATTTCAAATCTTTAACTGATTAAAGATTTGAACTGCCTATTCTTTACCTAAAACGGCTGCACAACGATCGCATAAGCCATCTTCGTGTTCAGATTCAGTGTAGTTCCAGCAGCGCGGGCAGACATGACCTTTGGCATGAGCAACTTCGATCTGGCAGATGTCATAAGCTTTGAGCTCATCTTCTGTAAATTCGATGTTGCTGACCATCAGCCACTGAGCAAGATTGTCAATGACAGATTCGATCTGTTTGCGGTCTTCAGTACTGATATTGATCTTCAGAGCAGCTTCATTGGATTTCTTCAGTAAGCCTGCCTGTTTAGCTTCTTCAAGAGCTTTGAGAACATCTTTTCTCATTGCCAGTGCTTTAGCCATATCATCTTTCAGTGTCGGATCTTCAACCGTTAAACCGGATTTTTCAAAACGGCTTAAGTGGATGGATTCTTCATCGAATTTCATCAGATCGTTGATTTCTTCAGTTGTGTGCGCAAGGATCGGAGCCCACAGACGAGTCAGCATTGCAGCAGCAATGTATAAAACAGTCTGAACTTCACGACGGTCACGGGAATCTTTGTCATCGCAGTAGAGAATATCTTTTGCGTAGTCGAGATAGTAGCTGGACAGTTCGTTTGTCATCAGAGTTGTTAATACAGTGACTACGTCGGCAAAACGGAATTCGTCATAAGCTTTGATGCATGTATCCACTGTTTCATCGAGCAGAGTCAGGATGTAACGGTTGGAACGAGCAAGTGTATTCACATCAAGCAGGTCTTTTGCAGTGAATGTATTTTCATTCAGGTTTGCTAAAAGGAAGCGGAATGTATTGCGGACTTTACGGTAGTTATCGGATACCTGCTTGAGGATCTTTGTACCCATGGAGCAGTCAGCCTGGTAGTCAACAGAGCAAGCCCATAAACGCAGGATATCGGCACCGTATTTTGTTGTAATTTCAGCAGGAGCCATTGCGTTCCACTGAGATTTGGACATTTTCTTTCCAGTTTCATCCATGATGAAACCATGGGAAAGAACATTCTTATAAGGAGCTTTTCCATAATAAGCGGTTCCGACAATCAGAGAAGAGTTGAACCAGCCACGATACTGGTCACTTCCTTCAAAGTACAGATCTGCAGGGTATCCAAGACCTTTGGCAACCATTGCACCAGTGTGGGAGCTTCCGGAGTCAAACCATACGTCCATTGTGTCAGTTTCTTTTGTGAAGACACCGTTTGGAGAATGTTCACTTGTATAGCCTTCCGGTAACAGGTCTTTTACATCTTTTTCAAACCAGATGTTGGATCCGCCTTCAGCTATCAGTTCTGCTACATGTTTGAAGATTGCTTCATCCATTAATGGAGTTCCGTCTTCAGCATAGATGATTGGAATTGGCACACCCCATGCACGCTGTCTGGAAATACACCAGTCAGAACGGTCGGAGATCATGTTATGCATTCTTCCTTCGCCCCATGTCGGAGTCCAGTTTACAGAATGAATCTGTTCGAGCAGCTGGTCACGGATTTTGTCAATGGAGCAGAACCACTGAGTCGTTGCACGGAAGATAATCGGTTTCTTTGTACGCCAGTCATGAGGATAGGAGTGGACGATATCCTGACGGGCAAGCAGTTTGTCTTCTTCAGTCAGCCAGTCAATAACAATCTGGTTGGCATCATCGACAGTTTCGCCGGCAAGACGTTCGCCGCAGCAATCCATCATTCTTCCCTGTTCATCTACGTTTACATAAACTGGCAGGTTGTATTTGTTACCGATCATAAAGTCATCCATACCAAAACCAGGAGCTGTATGAACAAGACCAGTACCGGAATCATCAGTAACATGTTCACCAACCATAACCAGAGATTCAACTTCCGGATATAAAGGATGGTAAGCCGTGATGTATTCTAATTCTTTACCTTTGAACATTTCACCGACAGTGTAGTTTTCGATGCCGAACTGTTTCATCAGGGATTCAACGAGTGTAGCAAGAACAATTAAGTTTCCTTTATCCGTATGAACACGGACGTATTCGAAACGAGGATGAACACTGATACCGAGGTTAGCCGGGATCGTCCAAGGAGTTGTGGTCCAGATTACAAGGTAATCATCATTATTTAAAATGCCTTTACCGTCTTTAACCTGGAATTTAACGAAGATCGTCGGAGAAGTGACATCTTTATATTCAACTTCAGCTTCTGCCAGAGCTGATTCAGAAGATGGTGACCAGTATACCGGTTTCAGCCCCTGATAGATCAGACCGTCTGTAGCCATTTTTCCGAAGATTTCAATCTGACGTGCTTCGAATTCAGGTAACAGGGTGATGTAAGGATGATCGTAGTCACCGATGCTTCCTAAAGACAGGAAGCCTTTTTTCTGACGTTCTACCTGTTCTAAAGCATAGTCATAGCAGATTTTTCGGAATTCAGGAATTCCGATTTTTTTACGATCATAACCGAGTTTGGTTACGGCTGTTTCAATTGGCAGACCGTGTGTATCCCATCCTGGTACGTAAGGTACTTTATAACCTTCCATGAATTTAGATTTGTTGATGACATCTTTTAAAACTTTATTCATGGCATGACCAACGTGAATATCACCGTTGGCATACGGAGGCCCGTCATGCAGGACGTAGGATTCGCATCCTTCACGTTTTGCCAGCATTTTTTCGTACAGATGCTCATCCTGCCAGCGCTGCTGGATACCCGGTTCTTTTTTTGCCAGATTTCCGCGCATTTCAAAGCGGGTTTTTGGCATCTGAAGTGTGTCTTTGTAGTCCATTTTTTCACCTTTCCTTTTAAATTTGATCTATCGGATCTGCGAACAGACTTGAATCAGTAAATATAGAGTGATGACGGGTTCTTTCTGTCTGCGATTTTCTCTGTACTCCTATTTTCAGACAGAAATTCCTATGAGGGTTTTCCGAAAAAAAATAGCCGTCCAAAAAGGACGACTATGCGCGGTACCACCTTAATTCTCCACAGTTCTGCCATGGAGCACTTTCAGATAACGGTCTGGAGCCGGAAAAAACTACTACAAAATAAAAGAATAAAATCTTGCGACTTCATTCAATTCTGGTTCGCTTTTTCAGCAACAAAGGGATACCCCAGATAACTCTCATACAGCTTTTCACCAGCCAGCTGCTCTCTGAAATCCTTTTAAATGGGACGTGTCTTTGTCTATACTTACTGATATTGATCGATGTTTACAATTAATCTCCCTTTCCGACTTACGCCGTCTAATTCCCCGATACGGAATTTTCCGACGCGCCGAACTGAGATGTTGTCATTATTGCACAGCACTTTTACAGTTTCAAGAATTTCATCATTCACTTTCACAAACCCTTGACAAATCATATCTTTTGCCATTGTCCGCGAGCAGTGAGCAAGCGCACTGACAATACAGTCGGCACGCATACTTGCGGTATTGATTTTAAGCCGATCAAACTTCATGGCAGGCATACCATTAGCATCGGACCGTTCAAAGTGGACACTTACGTTTCCGATTTTTGAAATACTGGTCACGATGAATTCTTCAACCGAAGGCAGACAGACTACATAAATCATATGGTCATCGACCGCAATATCCCCGATCGCATCACGCTCAAGTCCGGCATGCATCAGTGCACCGAGTACATCGGAATGAGCAAGAACTTTTGTCGGATGATCATATTCTGACTGGAGCACACGCGTATAGCGGCTTTCCGGTTCCGGCAATAAAGCAGTCTGCTCAGAATCCGCAATATTGGTGTCTTGCTGCCATAGAGAATAATCATAGTTTTGCCAGTCGTGCTGATCATAAAAGTCATGACCGGTTTCGGACTGCGGGGCATTCGGATCTTTCGGATCATACTCTCCGACAATCAGACGCGCACGAAGGGCATTTTCCCGTCCTCCATCTAAGTAGTGCGGGACTTTTGAACACAGGCGCAGGGCCAGGTTCTGTTCGGCCGGCGTTAAAAAACCGGTCACAAACGGTAATCCAGATTTTTCAAAGCGGGTAATGCCGTTCGAAATATTTCTGGAAAACTGTTCCTGTCCGGTTCTTGTTGGCTTCATTGATTATTCAGCGATTTCTTCTTCGACTTCGACTTCCTGATCATCTGCAGGTGTTCCAAGATTGATCGATCCGGCCACGCCGATATCACTTGGGTAGCAGAGAATTACATTCTGACCGATTTTCTGAACGTTACCGTCTAATGCATAGACAACGCCAGAAAGGAAATCTACTGTACGACGTGCAAATTCACGGTCGAGTTTATGAAGGTTAACAACAACTGCTCTTCCTTCTTTTAAACGGGAACCGACAACTTCAGCTTCACCGAAACTTCTTGGCTCGAATAAAACCATTTTAGTCTTGTCATCTAATGGTGTAGGACCATTTTTGCGACGTGTTTCATAAGTGTTCACCGGAGCTCTGTAAGGAGCTTCAGCAGTAGTTGTGTTTGTATTTACAGGCTGTTCAATTTCTTCCATTTCGCCTTCGTATTCTTCATCATCTGGTTCAACGAATGCTTTGAGCTTATCCATAAATCCCATGAAAAAACCTCCTCTAACGGGTGCAATCTTAATAATAAGTTCAAACTACACAAAGTCAAAGAAGATCCCCGGAACGAACAGAAACGTTCGGCTAAAGTAAGGGGACAGCCTTTTCATGGTTTTTGTGTTTTTTTGAACGTACTTGATAAAGTATATACCACATAATACCTTTAACTAAAGGATTTATTGAAAAAAATCAATATCTCCGAATAAGGAATTAAAAAGAGAAAACCAGTTAAAAATGAAACAGGTTTCAACTTCACGGGGTTTAAGCAACGATACAGGTAAACAGAAGAATATCCGTCTTTATCAAGCTGTATATCTTAAGATCTCTTTATTCACAGAAAATTTTACATGATTCCTGATCGAATTTGTAGTGGACGCTATGAATTTTATAAATTCCGATCTTATTTCACATTTCCTCTTTTTTTGAAAGAAACTGATCTTTTATTTTCTTCCCTATTTGTTTTCACAATTATTTCAGTCCTCAAACCAGACCACTCAAATGTTATAGAGGTGAAATAAATGGGAAACCGAAAATTGCGTGAGGCACGATTAGCGTTTTCATTCGTTTGAGGTCTG
>JBJEFF010000172.1:0-24714 GCA_051873775.1 Allobaculum sp.
ACGAACCACATAAGGCCTTTTACGCCTTGACGTAGGGGGCTTTCATATCAGAAAATTGATATCCGAACAAGACGGTGGCTCGCTTTGGAGAACTCCACTCTGTTCTCATTTGAAACCGCAGCAAAACACATTCCATATTTAGACGAAAGGGACACTCGAGTTAAGTTCACGTCTGTTTTTCGGATTCATCTGTCATTCATATTGCGAGTTTTTCTCTTTTTTTATTGCCTTTTTTCAGGTGTTTGTTATAATCATCCATGCATTGACAAAAACTTGCACATCGGGATGTAGCACAGCTTGGTAGTGCACTTGCATGGGGTGCAAGGGGTCGCAGGTTCAAATCCTGTCATCCCGACCATTATTTATTATTGTTTTTATTTGGCTAGGTAGCTTAGTTGGCTAGAGCATCCGGTTCATACCCGGAAGGTCGTGAGTTCGAGTCTCACCCTAGCCACCATTTATGTTATGGAGAAGTACCCAAGTGGTTGAAGGGTCCGGTCTTGAAAACCGGTAGGTCGTGCAAGCGGCGCCAGGGTTCGAATCCCTGCTTCTCCGCCATTTTGAACATCACGTCATGATCTTGCGATCATGGCGTTTTCTTTTTATCCATTGACCCATCCCCACCCAAAACGATAAAAATAAAGTAATCAGCATTTAGAACAGGAGTGATCTCATGGATCTAAGAATCTGCCGCTATTTTCTAGCGATCGTCGAAGAAGGCAGCATGAACCGCGCTGCCAAAGTTCTGCACATCACCCAGCCCACCCTCTCCCGCCAGATCAGCCAGCTTGAAGAGGAACTTGGGGTTGAATTGTTCGAGCGCCAGTCCCGCACCCTCCATCTGACGACTCAAGGGCGCTTGCTCGCTAGACGCGCCAAGGAACTGCTCGAGCTTGAAACAAAAACGCTTCAAGAGCTCAGTTCTTTGCAGAATGATCTGCATGGCGAATTGGTCATCGGCGCAGGAGAAATGGAAGCGATGAACCCGATTCTCGATCTCGTCAAGCAGTTTCAAAGTCTCTATCCGCATGTCAAAATCAAAGTGCTGACTGGCGTTGCGGACCATACTCGTGAAATGATCGAAAACGGCATTGTAGATGTCGGCTTCTTCCTTAAGCCGATTCGGCTGCATGATTTTGAAAAACGGGACTGGAACTTCCATGAGTACTGGAGCGTCATTGTTCCGAAAGATCACCCCTTAGCCCATCAAAGCATGGTGTTTGAAGAGGATCTGCTGGATTATCCGTTAATTCTGCCTGCCCGCAAAGGTCCTCGCGATCAGCTGTTTGAGAATTTCAACCATCCCGTTCAAGACTTTCATATTGCGGGATACAGTTCTCTTACCGCCAACGGCGCGCTCATGGCCATCAAGAAAATCGGCATTCTCGTCGCGATCGGCGGCTCTCCGGCTTTTCTCAATTCCGAACTGGTGACGATTCCCCTTGCCCCACCGATTTCAACGACTGTGACGATTGCCTGGAAAGACCGTTTTCCAAAGCCTCCTATTCAGGAAAAATTTCTGAAGTTTCTGCTCGACAGCCTTGCCGAAGAAATCTCCATTCCCCACGACGATCAATAAAGATCAACTGGCAATCTTTGACCGGAATGAAACGTCATTCCGGTTTTTTCGTCTTGCCTTACGACATGCGCCTTTTTGTCCCCACTCGTCTTCCTTTTCTTGTCTTGCTTTTCTTATTCATAGATTGATTTTTCCTGTATGAATTATGCCTTTCAAGCAAGATCGTCTTTGTCTATAAAGCATTATCGAAAACCGAAACTGCGCGCAATAATGAAATCACCAAGAAGAAGTCCCAATAGCAACGTTCTTCAATCAAGGAGGCTGAAATCATGTCGAGCTTAATTGCCTACTTTTCCGCAAGCGGCGAAACCGCAAAAGCCGCCCGGAAAATCGCGCAGGCTTACCCATCAAAGCTGTGGGAAATCCGTCCCGTCACGCCTTATTTGACTGACGATTTGAACTGGATGGATTCAAGCAGCCGTTCCACTCTGGAATGCAAGAACCCAAACTGTCGCGTGGATTATCAAGGCAAACCTGATCTTGAGCATGTCGAGGCGCTATTTTTGGGCTTTCCTGTTTGGTGGTATGCAGCCCCACGCATCATCGATTCCTTTTTAAGCGATCTTGATTTAAGCAAGTTGAAAATCGTTCCGTTTTGCACGTCTGGAGGAACCGGAATCGAAACGTGCGAAAGGAAGCTTGCGGCTGCCTATCCACAAGCAGCTTGGCTGCCTGGTCTAAGAATCAGCGCTTCAACAAAAACTCCTGCAATTCAGGCATGGATTCATTCACTCAATATGGAGGACTAGAAAATGAAAAGAGAAAAAATTGTACAAACTGCTGGCAGAAACGCATTAAACGACTTTGCGCCTGATTTTGCCCGCTACAATGACGACGTTCTGTTTGGTGAAGTCTGGAACGACGAAACGTTAACCCCAAGAGAACGTTCCATGATCGTCTTGTCCATCTTCATGGGCCGCGGTCTGATGGATTCTTCTCTTGAACACCACATCAGCTACGCAAAAGAAAACGGATTAACGAAAGAAGAATTTGCGGCTTTAGTCACTCAGGGTGGCTTCTATGCCGGCTGGCCAACAGCATGGGGATTGTTCAACCGTGGCAAAGCAGCATTTGAAAAGCCTCAGACTTTAGAACAATTCGCAAAAACTCTCGATTACCCAATCGGAGAGCCTAACGATGCCTATGCGCAATACTTCTCCAAGAGAAGCTGGCTCGCCCCACTTGCAGGCGGCAACTTGCCTATGTCCAACGTCACGTTCGAACCAGGATGCAAAAACAACTGGCATATCCACCACGCATCCAAGCTCGGCGGTCAGACTCTGATCTGCCTTGGCGGACGCGGCTGGTATCAGGAATGGGGCAAAGAACCTGTTGAAATGAAAAAAGGTACAGTCATTGAAATCCCTGCAAATGTTAAACACTGGCATGGCGCTGCTGATGATTCCTGGTTCGCGCACATTGCGATTTCCAACCCTGGTGAAGACGCAAGCACAGAATGGCTCGAACCTGTTGAATAAGCGCAAGCGTACAGAAGCGAGTGAATGAAATCTTGAAATAGTGAAACAGCCAGCAGGCTTCACCGTCAGTGGTGAAGCCTGCTGGCTGTTCTTGTGTTTAGTCCATTTTGCAGACGTTCAAATTATCATTTCAACAAGTCATTTAGTTCGCTTCAAAATAAAGACATAGAGCACGGCAACCAAAAGGAATATCACAACACAGCTAAATGTTTTAGAAGTATCGCCCTCTTTAAGCGCTCTGATCAGCTCAATAACGATTAAGGTGGAAGCTATGCTGAAAACGACTTGTCTAACCGAACCTTTATTTATCATTCTTCTTTCATTGAACCTCAAAATAAATAATATTGTCGTCTATCCAGAGACAAATTGTCAAGGACTTTTTAATCAAATTCACAAAAATCTACAAAAAAGGTGCCAGAAGCACCGTATGGCTCCTGACACCTCGTTTGATAGATTACATTTTTCCGTTCAGCAGGTCTTTGCAGAGATACGCATAGTCTGGCAGCTGGTTGATATATGGCTCCCAGCGCCGCTTGATTTCGGCCAATTCCAGCGGATCGGCTGCTTCCAGTGCATGATCGTTGCCTGTCATATATAAAACATCCGTAGCAACATCATCCAAACACCTGCCGCAGAGATCGGCGGCTGATTCGATTCTGATACCGGTATCCACATAGACTGGATTGACGCCAATCGCCAGCCAGACATAGCCTACCTTGTCCGACCAGAGCAGTTCAAAATCAGGGCTTTGCCGCAGATGTTCCGCAAAGACCTCCTTTACTCGTTCAATTTCATGCTTCTCTTTTTCTGTGTAAAGCATTTTCGTGTCCTCCTTGACAAAAATTTTGGTGCGTACCATCATCCGTTTAGCACAAGGCGGCTTCGTTTATCAGTCTGTCACATCTGCTGAATTTCATTTTTGAGCATACGCTTGATTTTATCGCTCATGGTTTCTGTGCTGGTATTGCTGAAATGGACATGAACCTTGTAGGTTGTCTTGCCGATTTTCTTTACCATCGCTGGCGTGTTTTCCGGCGCTCTGGACACAGTAGCGGCGTCAGCCGCCTGCATAGTACGGGGTTCTCTGTTCATGGCGCTCCTTTCTCCGAACGGGTCTGTGCCACCCGGTAAAAAATCAGTCATGCTTACTGCTTACAATGTCTTTTGCTGCCTGTCGGGTAGCACTGGCATTTTCTTCCCGGAAATTCTTTCCGTCAAAGAGAATCGGCGCACACCGTTCCAGAATACGGTCATAGATACGGGCGTGGGCCAGATCAGGCGGGTTTTTCAGCTCGGACAGTTTCAAGTTTGTTGTGATAATCATGGGTCTGCGGCTGCGATAGCGGCTGTCAATGACGAAAAACATCTGCTCCATAGCATATTCGGTACTGCGCTCTACTCCCAGATCGTCAATGATAAGCAGGTCATACTCGTCAAAGCTGGCAATAAACTCCGACCTGTCCTCAGAGAACATCCCGGTCAGGCGGTTCAGAATGGTGGGAAAGTTCGTCATCAGCACCGGCACGTCCTGGTCAAGCAAAGCGTTGGCGATACAACCGGCGAAAAAGGACTTGCCGGTTCCCACATCCCCAAACAGAAGCAGGCCGGTGTTGTTCCTGTATGCCTCCTTCCAGTTCTCCACATAGGCGCGGGCCTTGTCCATCAATGGGTTTTCGCCGTTGTCGTTGGCAAAGGTGTAGTCATAGAGATAGCGGTCTTGCAAGCCCTGTGCCTTTCGGCGTTTGATACGCTCCATGCGGCGCTGCCGTTCTTCAGCAGCCTTGCGCTGCTCCTCAGCCTCCCGCTGGCACTGGCAGATGCAGCGCGGCATAAAGTAGCCGGATTTCCCAAAGCATGGCACAACGGTCTGCCTCTGGCCGCCGCATTTCTTACAGTGGATGAGACCGTCTGACGGGTCTATATACTCGTCCCCGGCCAATTCCACACCGACAGCTGCCTTGTCGATCAGCGCCCGGATTTCTGCGGTAATCTCAATCATACAGTTTCATCCTCCTTTACGCTGTAATCCCGGTTGCGTGAGGGTGTGACAGCTTTTTTAGCGTCCTCACCGGCCCAGCGCCGGATGGTCGCTGCATGGCTCTGATAACGCTTGCCGGTAGAAGCCATGTACTCGGACAGTTTTTCGATGTACTGGCCCCATACGGTGGGAAAGCCGGCCTGCAAGTCTGCCAGTTCTTCATCTGTCAGGAAAACATTCTGGTAACGGCCATAGGCGGGGGCGGGGTGTCCCTTCTCTATCTCTCTCTTTATCTCTATCTCTTTCTCTAACTCTATCTCTGGTGGACGAATATCGGACAAATGTCTAAACTGTACCCCATAATTCGGACAAAAAAAGTAGAGTAAGCCCCGTGCTACGAACACTCGAAATAGAGTGCACCCCATTTACTCAACAGCCTTTTTGTATCCGCTGTACCTTCTAGTCCCCGTAGCAAATCCGGTTTGTGCGATACTGTCCTTGAAGAATCCAGAGCTCCAGGAGGGATATCCATGACACGTCGCCGTTTTACGCCTGAGGAGATTCAACTCCTCCGAAACAATCCGAATACTCAGTTCGTATCGGATTCCATGATCCGCTTTACTGCAGACTTTAAAAACGATCTCTATAACCGGACCATGGCCGGTGAAAACCCGAAAACCGTTTTTCAGGATGCGGGTTATGACCTCGCTCTTCTTGGGGATTACAGGGTGTACAACACCCTGAATTCCGTCACGGAGAAGAAAGTTTCTGACCTCGAAATTCAGAAAAATCCTGACCAGATCCAGCGTCTGGAAGCAGAGTTGCGATCCGTAAAACTTGAACTTGAAACTTTAAAAAAAATTATCAGGCTCACAACTTCGAAGAGGTCGACCGATTCATGAGAGGTGAGGCTGGAGTTCGTTTTGAGCTCATTCAGCAGACCGTTTCTAATCCGGATAACACGATGTCCGTTACTGAGCTTTGTGACCTACAGCACGTGAGCCGTTCAGGATACTACAACTGGCTTTCTTCTGAAGAAAGACGTCAGGAGCGTGAACGTCAGGATCAGGAGGACTTCGATCTGATATTGGGTGTTTATCAGAGCCACCAGTATTCGCGGGGAGCTCAGGGGATTCATATGGGCCTTCTGCACCAGGGAGTCACCATGAACGTCAAGAAAATCCGACGGCTCATGAAGAAGTTCAATCTGATTTGTCCGATACGTAAAGCAAATCCGTATCGTCGAATGGCGAAAGCGCTCAAAACAAGCAATACAGCTGAGAACCTTGTGCAGCGTGAATTTGAAAGCCACGGGCCACGCCGGATCCTTCTGACGGATATTACCGATCTTCAATACTCTGGGGGTACAGCTTATCTGTCGACGATCCTTGATGCCTTCACCAAGCAGATTCTTGCCTATCGGGTGAGTTCTTCTCTTGAAGTGAATTTTGTCCTGGAGACCCTTCAAGACCTGATCGAAAACCATGGCAAGGAGCTCGATCCGGAGACGATCATTCATTCCGATCAGGGCTGTCACTATACCAGCTATAAGTACATCGATCTGGTGAAAAGCTCTAAACTCAGACAGTCAATGAGCCGTAAAGGAAACTGCTGGGACAACGCCCCGCAGGAAAGTTTCTTCGGGCATATGAAGGACGAGATTAAGAAGCCAATCCAACACTGCCACTCTTCAGAAGAAGTTGAAGCAGTGATTGATGAATGGATCCGCTATTACAACAATGAGCGTTATCAGTGGCAGCTGGCGAAGCTGGCGCCAAATGAGTTCTACAAATATTACATGACTGGAATTTATCCAATCGAAGGAGTCAAAGTTCCTGCAACCCAGTTGGGATCTTCGGCTCCAAGCAACGGCACCACTACAGCTTAGGGCGCCTCGAAGCGGCGCCGCACAGGGGGACTCCAGTCGTCATGCCTGGGAATGGTTCAAACCATATTTAATCTCCCAGGCATCCTCCTTACGTCCCCCTGTGCAATAAGAGCTATAGATTACTCAAGAACAGTTACTTTACTTTTATTGTCCTTGACATGGGGTACGCTTCAGTCCGCCGTTTGTCCGGGGCGCAGAAAGAGCCTTATTTTGGAGCCTCGCAGCCCGCTTTCGCTCAGCCTCGGTAGAGGACTGGCCGATTAAAAGTTCGATGTTGCTCATGTAGAATGTGCCGCTGTCTAGCACCTCCACAAGACCCAGCTTCAAAAAGATCTGCAAGGCTCTCTCCACAGTGCCGATCTGCTGGCGGGTAATGGTGGCGATCATCTGCGCCGTGTAAGGAATGTCCTCGTCAAGTTGAAGCCGTCCACCATGTTTCAGCGATTTCAGATACAGCTTGAGCAGAATGTTGGAATACAGCACACCATCCTGCATACTTTCCAGCAGCACGATGGAATCATCGTCAAAATAGCTTCTTTGAGTTTCAGGTAATAATATTTTCGGTTGTCTGACATAGGGTTCCTCCTTGGGGTTTCTCTTGGGATTCTGTACGCATTTTAAGGCCGTTTTAGTGGTCGGAAGATAAATCTATCAGCCTGCCTTTGACACCCTCGAAAAAAGCCTTGATTTACAAGGGTTTTTCAGCCCCTAAAGCGTGACATTTCTCCCGTTGTTTCCGTTTGCGCTTTGCGGCATTGATCCGCTTCATGCGTGCGGCACATTCCGGGCAGTATTTGGCCCGGTTGGAACCGGGGGGGGGTAAACAGCGCGCCCCACATACGGCGCATTTCTTAGCATTCAGCCGGTGGAACAGCGCCGTTTCCAGTTCCTTATCCTGCGGCAATACCGCCGCCCGAAACCACCTGCACAACAGGGAGTAGGAAATAGACTGGACACAGACACATTCCTCCCCATCGTCCAGGGCGATACAGTTTCCGTCGATGTAGTTACAGCACTCATGCACCAGCCTCCGCACTCTGCGGTACCGGCGGTAATCCATGACGAGGATAGGTTCAGACTTATTGTTCTTCATAAATGATTTCTTTCATAAAGTCGGCAACCTCCTTAAACGAATTTATTGTTAAATATTCGTGCAGAGTATTGTTTTCTTCGTGCAAATGGCATATGCTATAATTGCCAGTAGAAAGGGGTTGATCGTATGGCTGGAAATACCACAAACATCAGTATCCGCATGGACGCAGATTTGAAAGCGCAGGCGGACGCACTGTTTACTGAACTTGGCATGAACCTGACTACGGCGTTTAACATCTTTGTGCGCCAGTCGCTTCGTGAAGGCGGCATTCCCTTTGAAGTAAGGCTGAAACAGCCGAACAAAGAAACGGTTGCTGCCATGCTGGAAGCGGAAAGGATTGCAAAAGACCCGTCTGTAAAGGGCTACAATGACCTTGACGAGTTGTTTGCTGACCTGAAAAGATGAAAGAAACCAAATATACCGTCAAGTACACGACCAGTTTCAAAAAAGACTACAAACGAGCCATCAAGCGTGGCTTGAAGATCGAACTGCTGGAGCAGGTCGTAGCGTTGCTGGCGATGGGCGAACCGTTGCCGGATAAGAACCGTGACCATGACCTGTCCGGCGATTGGGCAGGCCATCGGGAATGTCATATTCTCCCGGACTGGCTGCTTGTCTACCGCATAGAGGATGATGTTCTGGTGCTGACGCTGGCCCGCACCGGCACACACAGCGACTTGTTCGGCAAATAAACCGACTGCCGCCGTATGGGGAAACCTGTACGGCGGTTTTTCTGCCAAAAATCACCATCAACAAAGGCAGACCTTTTTTTCGGTCTGCCTTTGTTCAGTTTTTCAGTTTTCAAAGCGTTCTATTCAAAATCTTCAATCTTTAATCTTTGCGGCAGTCAATTTGCGCTTGCAGAATCCTGCGGATGATCCGGCAGATGGTTCTGGAGCTTTTTCCAGCAGATCAGCGCATATAGCGCGCTGATGACTTCGGCGATCACAAACGCCCACCAGCATCGTTCAATGCCGAATGCCAAAGCCAATCCCCAGACTAATGGCAAAAGCAGGACAATCTGACGCAGCAAAGTAATCGCAAGTGAATCCCGCGGGTTGCCGGCTGCCTGAAATGCTGCGCAAAGCACCATCGACGTTCCCGCAAACACCATGCCAAGACTCGCAATGCGCAATGCTGGATGGGCAATCGCAAGCATTGCGGCATCATTGCCGAAAATCGAGAGCAGCACAGTTGTCGCGCATTCAAAGAGCACGGTTCCGGCAAGGGTCACAATCCAAGCCAGAACAAGTGAGAACTGGATCGAGTCAATGACGCGTTTTTTATTAGCCGCACCATAGTTGTAAGCCATAATCGGAATCAGGGCATTGGTAATACCGGAGACAATCATGTAGACAAGCTGCTGAAGCTTGGAAACAACATTGAATGCCGAAATAGCAACCTGCGAGAAAATGCCGAGCACCGCATTCATCGCGAGGGTCATAAAGCTCATAATCGACTGCATCAGAATTGCCGGAATGCCGACCCGGTAGATTTCGCGGATCAGCTGCCCGGAGAAACGGAACTGATGCAGATGAATATCAAAACTATGGATTTTAAAGCGGACAATCAGAATTCCGGTGAGCATCGCGATCATCTGTCCGGTAACGGTCGCAATCGCCGCACCGAGAACACCCATCGCCGGTAATCCGAAATAACCGTAGATGAAGATCGGGTCGAGGATGATATTAATTACTGCTCCGACGCCCTGCATGATCATGTTGCCGACGGCATCCCCGGCTGCCTGCAGAATACGCTCATACGTAATCTGAATAAACGTACCAAAACACATCAGCGTGCAGACACGCAGATAAATCACACCCTGATGAATCACTTCTGCCGACTGGGTAAATAATCCGAGAAACCATCTCGAACCGAACCAGCCAAGCAGGGCGAATACCAGCCCGTTTACGACCGACAGGAACAATCCGTGCAGAATCGTCTGATCCGCTTTCTCTTTCTGTTTTGCGCCAAGACTTCGTGACAGGACAGTATTGAATCCGGCTGCCGTACCGACCGCAAATGCAATAATAATGGCCTGGATCGGATAGCAAAGCGAGATTGCGAGTAAAGCCTGATCGGAGTAGTTGGCCACAAACGCGCTGTCCACAAAGTTGTATAACGCCTGAATCAGCATGGAGAGCGCAATCGGAACCGACATCGACAGTACGAGCTGTTTAACTGGCATTGCCTCCATCTTGTTTCCGGTAAATCTTTGTTTCTGTTTCATCAACATTCTCCCTTCGTCACCACTTCTTCGAGAGTTTCTGACGTTTTAACGAAGAGTTACGTGTTTTCTGACCAAAGAAAAAACAGGTTGTGCAACCTGTTTTTCCGGTCCTGTTCGATTTTATCGCTTTTAAAGTGAGAGTCAACATCTCGGAAAATCTGTTTTTGCCCCTATTGGTGAAGCAAATTCAGATTTTTCTTTTCCTCATTGTTGTGACTATTTCTGCGTTTCCTTCAGCACATAGTCGAGCGCTTCGGCAATATTATTGACGATATGATCCGCCGAATCCTGTACCACCTTTGGAGAGGTCGCGAAAGTGAAGGAAATATCCGTATTTTCAAGCATCGACTGGTCATTGTAGGAATCGCCGATCGCGCAGGTAATGCCATCCTGATGAGTCAGTTCGAGCATTTTCTTAATGCCGAAACCTTTGGTCATACCTTCAGCCATCACATCGACGTAGTCGGTATTCGGACTGATCTGCAGACCCGGTACAGTTTTCAGATACTCGAGGAATTCTGCGCCCTTCGGGGTGTCGGAGCGGAATGAGACTTCATAGACTTCATCTGCTTCGATTTCATCGAGGGATTTGACATTATGCATGCCTTGAAATTCCGAAATGTTCGTGACATAGAGATCTCTTTCCGCATGCAGAACCAATTCGACATCTTTTCCTTTTTCAAAAATCATCCGCAGTGTTTCTTCCGGAAGATATTTACGGAAAATCACGTTGCCATCCCGGTCCACGATGCATGCGCCGTTGGAATGGATGCGGAAATCAAAGTGCACTTTATCTTCGATACGGTCGGCAATGACATCCCACATCGTAATTCCGCGTCCGGTCACTAATCCGAACAGATTGCCGGTTTTCTGAAAGTTCTTTATTCCCTCGACATCCACTTTCTGCACATGTTCTTCGCGGTCATGGAAATATAAAGTTCCATCAAAGTCTGTTCCAAAAATGATCATTCTCTCTATTCCTTCCTTTTCTGCGCCTGCTATACGGGCAGCCTGTTTTTACGGCTTCATTGTCTGTATTTTTTCCGGATTCTGCCAGAGTTATTTTATGGTCTGAATTGTCCGCGTTTTCATTCTTCGCCGTTTAGCCTACTTGTTCGAACTGCCCAGTCTTCCTTCACCGCGTAATGAAGAGATTGCCTTGAGCTCTTCATAGGAAATCTCTTCCTGTTCGAGCTGCGGCATGCGTAAAAGAACACCTTGTGCACAGGCTTTTTCATACGGATAGGCGATGAACTGTGCTTTTTCCTCTTCACTTAATTTTTCGAGAGCGGCTTTTTTGATGATTTTTAACGGCTTGTCATTGACGTTGGTAATCGGGATCAGATACTCACCGCGATAACCGGAGTCCATGACACCGGCACGTACGGACATTCCTCTGATACCGGTGCTACCGCGTTCCTTGATGATCATGACATATTCGGGATCAAACGCACTCGCAATACCCGTCGGGACAATGACGGTGTGCTGCGGAAGAATTTCTAATGCGTCTTCTTCAAAGCACGGATATAAGTCATAGCCGGCATCTTCGATGCGGCGCGAAGGGATGATTGCATCTTCCTTAATTTTCGCCCAGTACAGTTTCATAGACAGGTCTCCTTCTAGTCTTCTGCGACGCCGATTAAATCGTACTGCGTGGAATCGGTAATACGTACATTCACGAATGTGCCCAGTTCGATCGGCTTGTCGCTTGTAAAAATTACTGCGCCATCGACATCGTCCGGTGCGTCGCCATATGAACGGCCATGATAACGTCCGGTGATTGCTTCCTGTTCTTCAACGAGAACTTCCATTACGGAACCAATGCGCTGACGGTTGTTTTCACGGCTGATTTCTTTCTGAACGCTCATCAGACGATCGAGTCTTGCCTGACCAGTTGCTTCATCAACGGTCATTTCGAGAGTTGCGGCAGGAGTATCTTCTTCCTGAGAGAAGATGAAGGCACCAAGGCGGTCCCAGCGGACTTCCTTAATAAAGTCGATGAGTTCTTCAAATTCCTCTTCCGTTTCGGTTGGGAAGCCGACCATCGCGGTTGTACGCAAAATCGCCTGCGGGAACATTTCGCGGATTTTCTTCGTCAGTGCGAGCACGTCTTCCTTCGTTCCGCGCCGGTTCATTTTCTTTAACAGGCGGTTATTGGCATGCTGCATCGGGATATCGAAGTAAGGAACGACTTTGGAGCTTTCTTTCATGGCTTCGAGCAGTTCCGGCTCGATTTCATCCGGATACATGTAGAGCAGACGGATCCAGTGAACATTTTCAACATCTTCAAGTGCTCGCAGCAATTCAGCCATCTTCAGCTGACCGTAGTTATCCAGACCGTATTTGGTTGTATCCTGCGCAATCAGAGTAATTTCAACAGCACCTCTTTCGGCGAGGAATTCCACTTCTTCTTTGACTTCTTCAATGGTCTTGCTAACCTGGTCGCCACGAATCAGCGGAATGGCGCAGAAGGTGCAGTGGTTGGAGCAGCCGTCACTGATTTTCACATAGGCGCTCCACGGGTTGCCGGAAACCGTACGGTTGGTCTTCAGATACGGAACTTCGCTGTCCTGTTCGAGCAGATCTTTTAAAATTGCCGGGAGTTTGTCATAGTCGCGGATCGGCACGACAGCGCTAATTTCCGGAATCTGTTCGCGCAGTTCTTCCTCATAGCGCTGTGCCAGACAGCCGACGACGATAATCTTGTCCGCATAGCGGGTCATTTCAAAAATGGTATTGATACTTTCTTCTTTAGCGGGGTTGATAAACCCGCAGGTATTGATAATGATCGCATCCGCATGGCGGGGATCCGAAACCAGAATGTGGCCTGCCGCTTTGAGCATGCCCATGATTTCTTCGGAATCGACCAGGTTTTTGGAACAGCCCAGTGATACAAATCCTACTTTCATCGTGTGTCTCCTTTATAAATTTCTGTATTTTCACCTTATCAGGGTCTTTTTCGTTTTTATGAGCGCAATGCCCATTGAAGTATCTTGCCACAAAACCAACAAAAAAGGGGCATAGCCCCTTACTTTTGATACTTTCACTTATTTTCAGCTTCGTTTTTCTCACTGTTCGCAGCCGCCGGAACAACCGGTCGGTTATTTTCATCGTTCCACATTTTGCGGTAGAACATGCGGCCATCGAGCGCAAAGTGTTTCGGACCGAACGTTCCCGGCGCAATTTCTTCAATTGCTTCATGGATCATGAACATCCGTGAATCGAGATTATCGAGCAGTGTCAGCACTTCCGCTTCAGCCGTCATCGGCAGCACAGGTGAGCCGTATTCATGCTGACCATGATGGGAGAGCACCATGTGCTTCAGTAACATGACTTCTTCGGTATGTTCCACATCGAGCGCCACCGCAACCCGGTCGATCAGATTGCCGGCCATCGAGATATGACCGATGAGATTGCCCTGCACGGTGTATTCCGGCAGAATCGCCGTCGAATATTCAATCGTCTTGGCGACATCGTGAATCAGCACTCCGCCGATCAGCAGATCGTAGTCGAGCCAGTCATACTGAGCCAGAACGCTTTTGGCAAGACGGGCCATCGACAGCGAATGCCAGGCCAGACCGCCCGGGAAATTGTGATGGTTGCGGACGGCTGCCGGATAGGTGTAGTAATCTGTTTCCACCATGCCGATCAGTTCACTCACGACATCTTTAATGACAGGGTTAGTCATATCGGCGATCAGCGCATTAATTTCCTGCTTCATCTGTTCGCGTGGCACCGGGGCATTGCGGACATAGTCGACAGGATTACCTTCGATCTGTTTCAGTCCGCGCACACGTAACTGCCACGCATTGCGGTAGCGTATTAAATCGCCGCTTGCTTCGACAACCATGCCCGATTTCCATCGTTTCGTTTCTTCTTCGGTGACATTCCAGAATTTCGCATCCAGTATGCCCGATGCATCTTCCAGAATCAGAGAGATATAGGGAGCATTTTTTGCGGTGCGCCCCGTATCCGCCTTGGTGATCAGGCAGGGCAGCGTAACTTTTCCTTCTTGTTGTAAATCCTGAATCATAGATTCTCGCTTTCTATCAGATTATCCACATCCTCGCGACTGAACCCCTGCCGCAGACAATACGTGCGAATTTTCACTTTCTGCACATCCGGCGCTTTGCCGCCATACATGCGGCGGGCTTTCTGATAGGCGCGCAGCAGTGCAGTCTGATCGTGATCTTCATTAAATTCGAGCTCATCTGTCGCTGCTCTAGCCGCATCCGGAGAGTAGCCGTTAAGAACCAGTTTCTGGAAAATTGCCTGACGCTGACGGCGTACGGACTGCGGTTTTAACGATTTTGCCAGACGTTTTGCCATCTGTTTGGCGTTGGTAAACTCGCGTTCCTGGGTTAAGTCGTCACAGGCTTCATGAATGTAATCCAGAGAGATTCCCGCGTTATACAGCTTCTTTTCCACCTGACGCTTGGAGTAGCCAAGCGACTGGAAGTAATCCGCTTTGTCGAACGCATACTGACGGTCGTTAATACGGCCACCGGCTTCCAGTTCATCCGCAACCTGGTTGGCCACCAGTGCCGGGGCTTCCAGTTTGCGGATACAGTAATCCACAACCTGACGGTGGGTCATTTCCCTGCCCATCAGGCGCTGGGTGACGCGATACATGCACCAGTAAAAGCTCTGAAGATCCAGATAGCTCTTAACCATATAGACATCGAGCTTAGTATGCAAGGCAATTTTCAATTCAAAGAAATCATCAAGCGGCATGATAATCTTTGTCGGTTCTTTTGTTGAATCTACCGATAAGGAAAGGAAGACGAAATCGCCGCTGAAGGAAATTTTTTCGACTTCATAAGTTTTGGAGTAATCGTCGATCGCCTGCGCATAGACACGTTCTACGGCATAGGCGAAAGTTTCGGCGGTATACGGCAGTATCTTTCTGCGGCAAATCTGCTCGCAGTCGTGTTTCTGTTCGTCTGAGAGTGTTTTGAACTCTTCGACTTTTTCAAGCAGTTCTTCCGGCGTATCGAAATAGTAACCGGTTGTCCCTTCTTCGAGCAGGTTTTCGAGCACTTCATCGCGGCGGCCGAACACCATACGCCCGCAAGCCATTGCCTCAAGGTACGTCATGCCCTGAGTTTCGGAAAGCGAGGCGGAGATAAAAGCGTCAAAAGCACTGTAGTAATAGCCGATTTCTTCCGGAGCAGCAGCTCCGAGGAAGTGAACGCGGTCTTCAGCATGGAGCGATTTCTGCAAGTCGCGGTAGTCGCTTTCATCCGGTCCTTTACCGACAATCGCAAGATGCAGATGCGGATCATTGCTTCTCGCAATTGCTTCGATCGGCATTTCCAGAGTTTTTTCCTTGGCAAGACGGCCGACGAAAACAAGAATTGTAGCTTCCGGATCCGTGCTGACACGGGCACGGATTTCCTTCAATTTATCGTTTTGAGGATCAACGGTCGTGAATTTTTCAAGATCGAGTCCGGTCGGCACGACATAAATCGGCGCAAGAACGCCATAGTCGATTAATGCTTCTTTAGTTTTCTGGCTTGGCGCAATGACTGCCTGCATATTATTGCATACGGCACGACTAGCCGCCTTGATCGCATCGACAGAGACTTTTTCCACTCCGGAATAACCGCGCGGGTTGATGTAGTGCGTATAGTCCGTGAACATCGTGTGATACGTTTCGACTAACGGAATGTTCAGTGTATTGGCGAGATACTGACCATAGATGCCGACCCCGAAATTGGTCTGCAGGTGCATGACATCGAGGTTCATATCTTCAATATAGGATTTTGCGCGCACGTTGATCGGCGAAGAGACTTTATAGCCGTAGAAGCTTTTAATCTGAATGCCGGGCAGGCGCAGAATATTGTCATGATAATCAATGCTCGGGCCGGCATGGTTCGTGATCACAAAGACTTCATGTCCGGCTTTGGTCAGCGCGTTTTTCAGTGTTACGGTCGAAGAAACCACCCCGTTAATATCGGGGAGGTAGGTATCGGTGACGAGTCCGATTCGCATGATAAGACCCCCTTGACGCCCGCTCATCACGGATCAGATCAGCGGGCAGGCTAGCGACGGCGCGATTTTCTGATCGTATAAGCAAAGCGAGTATTCTGTCTATTGAATTTCATTCCGTTCTCCGGTTTTCTAAATGAGGACGGAGATAGATGGTATCGTTCATAGTTTGGCTGATTCAAGCCATTTTTTCAACCGGATGGTATGCCGGCATAAAGAAAACCTGCCCTGCTCCGGGCGCTTTTAACGCTCGAAACCGGCAGGTGATTGTTGTTTCAGTATGTTTTTAAAGCGTTTTTCTTCCGTTTATGCTGCATTACTCCGGATCTGCCACTGCCTTTTGGGATGTTTCTGCATCCTTTTTGCCATCCATCCTGTTCTTGAAAATCAGGAAGACTAAAGCGCCCGCAATCACCGGCAGATAATAGGAAGAGAAGCGCCATAACAGCAGCACGGCACCAGTCAGCTTGCCGAGCATTGCGGTAAAGAGCATTGCGAAGAACACTTCTGTTCCCCCGCTTGCGCCGGGCAGCGGAATAAACGCATTGGCCATCGTCACAAAGGAGGAAAGCGCAATGACATCAATCAGCTGGTCTATATGGAGCGGAATTCCCAGAGCTTTGCTGACAACAAAAGGTAAAGAGAAATAAAGCGTCAGTCTGACCACATTCACCAGTCCGACTTTTAAAATCAGATCCCGGTTATGCGAAAGACGCTTGATTTCACGGGTAAAGCCGCGCACGTTTTCCGACCACACAGTAGCCTGGCGTTCCGGATCGCGGACAATATGAAGTTTGCCAAGAATCTTCACGAGCTTATTGGACAGCCACACGTAAAGATTCGGGAACAGCGCCATGGTATACAGGGCGACAATGACAACCACATTCACCAGATAACCTGCCGCTACAAGCCATACCCACGTGTTTAAATCCACATAGTGGGTAAAACGAAGGAAGAAGAGAACTGTCACATAAATCATCATCGTCGTCTGGTAAATAATGAAATCCGCCCAGAGCAGACTTAATCCGTCGTTATAGTCGATGCCCTGTTTTTTCAGGACATAGATCTGGCCGAACTGACCGCCGGAGGAAGAAGGAGTGACTCCGGCAAAGAAAGTTCCGACAAAGGCGACGATAATGCCGCCAAGAAGTTTATAGTCTTTTTTAAAATGTCTTGCGAGCAGAAAATATCCTAAACCAATCACTACGTTAATGAGCAATCCCCAGGAAAGGACAATCAGCACAGCGCCGAACTTCATACCGCGTATGGCGGTCATAATGGCACCGAAGTTATCCCGCAGGGAGAAATACATGGCAATGATGGTGACTGCTATAATGAGCAGAATGTTGAGAATATATTTCTTTTTACTCGACTGCATCGTTCTGACCCTTTATGTCTTCTGTAATTTCTATGTCTTCTCTGTTTCCGAATTTTTCTTCCCATGCTTCCACATAGAATTTCTTCCACATCTCCAGAACGTGTTCGCGCGAATAGAACTCTGAAAGTTCAGTACTCTTCCTGCTCCAGTGATCATAGAGATCCGGATCATCTTTCAGTGCGCGCAGTAAAGCCGCAAATTCTTCATTATTATTGCCGGTCTGGTAGTTGTCGAAAAGAATTCCCTTATATAAATCGAGATCCCGGCAGACTAGCGGAATATTCAGGTTGATCGCTTCAAGAATCGTCATCGGGAACAGTTCGTTGTAGGACGGAATAAACAGAACATCGCACATATCATAGATGCTCACCATGTCCTCACGATCCACGATGCCGGTGAAAGTCACGTTTGCGGGCGGATTATCCATGATCGCTTTGAGTTCTTCATAACCTTCAGTCATCGGACCGAAGGAGAAGCCTCCTGCCCAGACAAACTGAATATCCGGCAGCATTTTCGCAGTTTCGACAAAATCCTGAACGCCTTTACGGGTCTGAACCTGACCGCATCCGAGTACGACAAATGCATCATGATCAATGCCGTATTTATCGCGCCATTCATTACGGACTTCCTCGCCTAACGGATGGAATTTTTCCTTGGAAACAAAGTTTGGTATATAAGTAATTTTATCGCGGTTAATATCATATTTCACCAGTTCATCGATAAAAGATGGATTGACCACAACTAACCGGTCGGCGGCATTATAGAAACTGATAATGTACTTATCCATGACCGGCTGGAATATCTTCGGAATACGTAAAGATTCCTCAACCGTATCCGGCAGAAAATGACAGTAGGCGATGTTCACGGAATTCTTATTCTTGATCCGCATCATAAATGCCGGGTCAATCGTATGGAAATGCTGGATATCCGGATCCGAAGTCCATTTATTTACACTGACTTTAAATAAGTCAGGCGCGCCTTCACGGATCAGGTTCACCTGTTCTTCGTAGGCACTGCCCACACCCTGTCCGGCAACAGCACCTGCGCTCGAAAACATTGTGATTGTCAGCTTATCTTTGTTCTTCATTTTAGTACCTCCGCACACTTTCTTGCATAGTGGCCATTCTACCATCACCTCAGACGGTGGTAAACCGAACCGACTGAACACTTCTGAAAGATAATTGTGATTTTAGTTTCCCTTCATCATGCTTTAATAATTTATAAGCACTTATTAAAAATCACTCACTTTTAGTAACAATTATAAGGTAAGTTGTCCGTATAGCCGAAAGCGACTGGAAAGCTCGGAAACTTCTTCCCGCTATTTCAGACCGTACAAATGCATCTCTCACTGCTTCCGATCAGGTAAAGAAAAAGAGGCCTTGCCTTGAGCCCCTTTTTCTTACATAGAAAGGAATTTGATTATGAAGTGAGCTATTATTTTCTGGTATCCCAATATCACACCGGATGAGCCTGAATCCGGTATGTGTGTCGGGCTTTGCTCATTAACATATTAACAAAGAAACAGATTTTAATTGTAAATGTAAAATGTGAAAGTGTCGCAAATCTTAAAAAAATAAGTCAAAATTTCTACGTCCTGTATCTGCTCCGGCATACCCTCCTCTTCTGAATTCCTGTTTTCAAAAATCCTTCTCTTTCCCATCATCACAATTTTCGTTGTCTGCTGCATTGTCTGCGGTATGTAGACGACTCCTATGTCCAAAAAGGCTGCACAAAAACTTCACAGTCGTTTTAGGCAGACCGGATTTTGGCAGATTCGAAATCCGCTATGAAAGTTCAAATCAGTTACCATATGATTTTCTGCTGATTATCTCTCTTTGTAACCGCTTTATTTTTCACAAATCGATCATCATAAAGTGCATTTACTCCATATTTATCGTTGGTATCCTAAATGTAGATTCTCTTATGACTGAGAAAGGACATACATAAACATGAAAAAAACATTCTCATTATCATTGGCTGCATTAGTGGCACTCGGCTTAGTCGGATGTTCTTCAAACACTGACAAACCAAGCAGTACAGCTTCTTCTACTGCGACAACAGAAGCAACAACAGAAACCAGCGCAGAAACAAAAGACGCTCCAATCGAAACTGCACATTACGATGTCGTAAAACGTGATGGCAAAATCACATTAGACGGTGTGCTGGACGAAGAAGTATGGGATACCGTTTTACCAATCTCAGGATCCTTCCACTATCCATGGGAAGCTGTTGAAGCCCCATCCACAGAATACAAAGGTTACCACGATGGTGAAAACTTCTATTTCAGCTTCGTCGTAAAAGACCCTCAGGTTCTTGTTGAAAAAGAATGGAACGACGACGAAAGAAGCACAGTCGACAATGAAGACCGTGTTGAAATGTTCTTCACTGGTGGTGAAATCGATAAAGAACGCGACGGAAAGCTCCAGCCTTATTACAACATCGAAATCGATGCCAAAGGTCGTGTTCATGACTACTCCATGGTTTACTACCGTGACCAGATGGATAGCACATGGGATTTTGAAGGTCTCGAAGCAGCTGGCCAGCAGACCGATGACGGTTATGTCGTTGAAGCATTGATTCCAATCAGCGCTTTGAAAGATCTAAAATTACTCGGTGACAACAACGTCATGAGAACTGGCGTATATCGTGCAGAATTCTCCAAACCGGAAGGCGCAGAAGAAATCGATATGCACTGGATTTCCTGGGTTGATCCAAAAACCGAAGAACCTGACTACCATGTAGACAGCTCCTTCGGTGAATTCAGATTCCTGCAATAAGTGAAATCGTACCTTCCATTCATAAGTCCGATTCAAAAGTACGTTTTCACAAAGCATAATTCTTAATATGCAAAAGAAGTGACAGATGAAAGTCAGCATTCATCTGTCACTTCTTTGTTTTTATTCTGTTCAGTAATTGGGCTGTCGTTATCCCTCATTGTTGAAAAGGAGAATCTTTAAGCGCCAAAGAAAATCAGACTCGATTTTGTCTGTGCTTCAAGAATCTTGGTCAGTTCCTCATCGGATTCAACCTGATCTTTATAGGTCAGTGCCGCAATCACGGTCGGAACACTTGCCCCGGAAACAAAAAGCATCTTGTTGAGCAGACCTCTTTTTTCAAGAACAAGCCATACTTCTCTTGAGATACGACTTGTCGAAAGGTCGCTGAGTAAAAGCAGGGAATCTCGGTTATAAACCGTATTGCATACAGATTCGAAGTTGCGACGGAATCCCATGATGTCGTTTCCGTCTAATGCGAATGTATTTGCATCGGCTTGCCACTGTGAAATAGATAAGGCACTTTCCAGCAGAGCGGGACCAAAATTACCCTCGCCAAAAAGGACCAGTTTTCTCATCTTTCTCCTCTTTCCCTGCGGGCAGCTGCCCGGCGTTCCTTACGGGAGGTGTGGAAGTTTTCCTTACGGTTCTTTTTCCATTCTTCCCAGAGCTCTTCAATCTGCTTTGCCGCTTTTTTTGAAATCGGAAGTTCTTTTCCCTGAGTCAGGATCAGCATGCTTGTCTTGAAGAATCCTTTCTGAATATCGACGTTGCGGACATTCTTGAAACGGATCTGCTGATCTTCAAAAATGAATGCTTCATCAGAAGCGATAATCTTTCCGTCCATTAAAGCTTCACCGACCATTGCCAGCGCAAAGATGCCAAGACCGATGTATACCATGCCGTTTGCGGTAAGAGAAGTCTGTGCCGGATACGCATTCGGGCTGACAAGCAGGAACATACCCATAGTAAAGCCCAGAACTAAAATGAAGATATAAATCCAGGTTTTCAAGACATCTACTTTAATGACTTTTGCGTCTGGATGGGCTTTTAAAAACTGCTCGCGCAGTTTGCGTGCCGCAAAATAAACTTTCCAGTTTGAGTAGCCCACAAAGCCGCCCATGCCGATGAGTAGGATTCCAATGATCCAGTAAAAAATTTCCATGATTCCTCCTGTGTTTCTGTTCTTCAGAAGATTTTTTCATCTTTCTTATTGAAGAGTCACATACAATTTCTATGTAAATGGATCGTTGTATAATGAGTTACTTTATCCGCTACCGATCCAGATATATTATTTTAACGAAAAAAGGAAATAAGATTAAGGGTCTTTCTGAAATTGGGATTTTGTCATCGGTTTCTACCGCTTTTGATGCGGATTTCACCTGAATCTGATCAAAAGACAGGGTTCTTTCAGAGCCAGATCTCTGCTGCACGGATCACAGGTAAAGATTTTCGGTGACCTCATCCATTCTTCTTTCCGTTTTTTATTCTAAGTCATCAAAGACAAGGAGCCGATCATTATGACTAAACCTTTTCAGGAACTATACAATCGTGTAAATATCTACAATGAATTTCTGAGATCTTCCGAAATGCAGATGGAACTGATCGAAGAGAACCATGCCATCGCATCCCTGTGTGCGGACTCGCGCCTGTTAAACTGTTACGGCTATATTCACGGCGGTGCGATCTATTCGCTCGCCGATACTGCCTGCGGAATCTGCGCCATGACCAATGCGCCGGATGCCGTCACTCTCAATGGTCTTTTAAACTTCGTTCATCCCGGACGTGCCGGCATGATGTATGCCGAGGCCAAGACCGTCCACTCAGGCAAGACAACAGGGGTCTATGATGTGCGTGTCTATAATGAAGAAAATGACACCATTGCGGCAGGCACATTCACGATGTTTCTGTTCCGTGATAAGAAACCGAATCCTGATGCGCCGCACAAAAAACATACTCAGACTTTTAAATAATTTCTGATTTTCTATTCGGCGAATCAGGTCTGTATTCCATAAAGGATCGGTGCGGTTGTATGGCTTAAATTGACAAGAATTGACACAGATCACTAAAATAAGAATGATATAGACTTTTTTAGACACAATGCCGTAAGCATTATTGATTAACCCGCTCTGCCCGTATAACGGACAGACGGCAGAAAGGTAATTTCAGATATGAAAAAATCAAATCGCCTCGTATCTCTTGCTTCATCATTAGCAATGTCCTTATGCATGGTTGCTTCCCCGCTTGTTTCTGCTCCGGTTTTTGCCGAAGATTCAGAAGCTTCTACGGAAGCGCCAGCAACAGATACGCAGATCTCATTTGTGAAGAATGCCGATCACCATTACTTCACTTTAGATAACACCACAAAAACAATCTCGAGCACTTTTTCCGTTACAACTCAACCAGACACGGATCTTGTGTACACATTAAAGTGTACCAATACTGACGGAAAAGATTTTACGATCACTTCGACCGGAAAAATTGATATCAGTACCAGCGGTTCAATTGATATTCCATCCACTAATATTAGGTTAGAAGCTGCTGAAGTTTCAAAAACCGCAACAGTCACTATTCCAGCTGCACAGATCTCTGCCAATGCAGAACTGACTCTGAGTTTTACGACAACGGGTCTGGATTACTCGAAAACACCATTAACACTTGAAGCTGCTGTTAGTTATCCGGGTTTAACCTCCACACTTGCGACGGTTAAAGAAACCACGGCCGCATTCCAGTTCACTCAGAACTGGGATCAGGCAAACAGTGTCTGGACTCTCGATATTCTGCCTCCAATCGAATACATCAAGCAGAACACCGCAAATGCCGCAAACAACGAAGCGGAAGTAATTGATGAAAAAGACTCTCAGGAAACCTCAACGGAAGAATCGACAAAAGAATCCTCTGAAGCTACCACTGAAGAAACAACTGAAACTTTCACAGATGAATTCGAAGAAGTTGAAAACGAAACCGGTGAAGTGGTGAACCCGCTCGAAGGCGCTGAAGACAGTGAGAACATGACGATCATCTCGATTGATGCAACTCCAGCCAATGCGTTTGAAGAACTTTCGTCCATGAGCCTTGGTTCTAAATCCGTAAACCTCACCAATGCGAACCTCTCCCAGATTGACCTGTCTTCCATCGAAGGCACACCGACCATCGATGATCTTGAAAAGCTTGCCAACGAACAGAATCTGTTTACGGACGGAGTGATGGTCGTCAAATCCCAAAACGGCTATCAGATCTTTGTCCGCGACTCCGCGATCAAAGATTTCTCTCCGACCGACACGATCCACATGGCTTTCAAAGTCAGACGTGATGCCGGTGAAGTCAGCATTCTTGCCAGCGCAACGAACATGAATGCCCACACTTCCGAAACTTACACACTCGAAACAGCCGAACTTCCGTATACTCCGGGCAATCCGAACGATGTCACCTTCAAGGCAAGTCATGACTATTCTTCCGATTACCAGACATGGACTGTTAAGATCACCCTTTCTGATCGTCCGAGCCGATTCATCCTGACTTTCGATCAGCGTGAAGGTACTGCTTTATTAAAACCGACTTCCTTCACGATTGATGGTGTTGCGATCACTCCGGATGTGAAGACCACAATGTCCGGCAGCACCTTAAAAACCGCAGTTGTAACATTCAATGACGACCAGCTCAACAGGATCAAGAATGATTCCCTTGTTCAGCTCGTCTTCCCGGTTGACGGTTCCAAAGCCCAGGCTGAAAAAATCCAGATGGATGTCGATACCGGAAACCAGAAAAAATCATTAAGTGCCCGTTTCAATGTCAAAGCCGGCACACCGCATACTTCCACTGAAACGAAGATGTGGAGCATGGTTGCCTTAATGGCCGGTGCCGTTGTCGTCCTGATCGGCGTATTCTTTGCCAGAAAGAAACTCGCAAAAAAATAATCCCCACTCACTCATGAATCAATAACCTGAACGACCGCCAAAGATCTTTGAGATCTCAAACGGTCGTTTTTCTGTTTGATCAAAAAACTAAATCACCGACAATAAAAAACATCGCATATGATCCGCTGGCATTTTGTAAACGCCCGAGCTTGTCTGCGACCTGCCTGATCAGCGCAAAAAAGTTTTAAAAGAACCATACGGCGGCGAATCGGGCTTCGAAACAGTTTAAACAAATCTGAGATAACCTTCTATTTTCTTATATAATATAGAGGAAAGAAGGTGAGTACATGGGATTGATGAAGATTGGCGAGTTTGCTAAACAACTCGGTGTTTCCGTACAGACTTTGAGGATAATGGATAAAGCAGGCACTCTGAAGCCTGCTGTCGTTTCTAAATCCGGAACCCGGT
>JBJEFF010000173.1:0-5000 GCA_051873775.1 Allobaculum sp.
TCTATTCCAAACACCACTTAGTAAACGAGAAAGTTCGTTAACTTAATGACATTGACTCAGAAATAGTTTTTATCCCATAGGTTAAGTTATATTCGCATGTTTTATGAAAATCGGAATTTTCCCGTTTTTTGTATCCGATCTGTATAATTTTGAGAGCTGTGATATTTGTGGCTTTTCGGGTTTTCAGGTTTTATTTACGCTCAATTTGATTTATCCTTTAGACGTGAAAAATCTTCAACATGAAATTCGCAGCGAGATCGATGCTCTCCACTTCAGACGGGCGATCGAGCTGCTGAACACAATCCCAGAAGATGAAAAAAACGCAGAAGACTGGATGCATACTGGCGTATGTCATGCCGCCGCATATGACTGGGCGCATGCAAAAGAAGACTATCTAAAAGCCCTCGATTGTCATCCTGCAGTTCAACTCGCCAATAAAATCCGATTGCGGATGGTCTCCTTGCTGACACAGACTGGTGCTTTTGATGAAGCCGCCATGTGGTATCAGGAAGTTCTCGATCATTCGAGTGATGAAGACTTCAATGCCAATCGCTTATTCACAGGTGCTGTACTTGACTACGAACGAGGTAATTTGAAAGGAGCTCTGGACTTAGTTCTTCAGCTCGCCAAACATGACGACAAGTCTTTAGGCAGAATCCGCTGCGAAGCATGGACGCTGTGCGGTGATCTCTACTCCGCTTTAGGTGATTTTGCCCAGGCTTTATACGCTTATAGCCAGTCCTTGCGTCTGGTTCAGTTTTACCCGCAAAACTGGAGAGATTTAAGAAGAGCCTTGATCTTGAACAACTTAGCTGATGTTTACGAACAGTTCGAACTGTATTCGCAGGCGGATAAGATCTATCAGCGGGCATGGAACATCATCGAAACGCTCGATGATCCGCTGATTTACGATCTTGATGGTTATAAACTGGAAATTCTGATTTCGACGGCCAACTTCTGTGCCTTGAATGATGATACCGACCAGGCCAAAGCCCGTCTAGAACTGGCGGAAAAATATGCTTCCCGTATCGAAATGCCTCAAGCCCTGTACTGGAAAAGCCGTATAGACTATATCGGTGGTCTTGCCGAACTCTATACGGAAAACCCGAAATACAATCCGTTTGAAAAACTCTTTTCCGCCTGGAAGCTGCAGACTGAATACCTGAAACACTGTGCAGCCGCCTCAAAGGAATATCTTGCAAGAACGGCTTACTATGCCGCCTACTGCTATGATGAAACACTTGCCGAGGGAGTCACTCAGGAAGAGCTTTATCTGCAGGCGCTCGATGAATTCAAGCACTGTTCGTTTAAGGATCCGAAATTCTTCCTGTTCTGCATTGCCTCCGTTCAGAATGAACTTGGCAATATGGAAACCCACCGGGATCCCGCAAAAGCTGCTGACCTCTATGCGCAGTCGTGCCGCGGCTTTGAACGCTACCTCAAACGCTGGCCGGATGACTTGCTTGCCTACTTCTCCCTGACAACTGTCCTGCTGAATTTCCTGTCGGTTGCGGATAGTATCCGGCTCGAAACCTACGGAGAAAAGATTCTCGATCGCATTATTGAAGTTCTAGCTGTTCTGGATCAGGACGAGCAGACTCACGAACAGGCTCGTGAAGCAGCAGAAAAACTGCTCGAGCTCGAATCGCTTTATCCCCTCTTCTTTGAAAAACTGGAACAGATTCATCAGCTCTACTGCGAGCAGCCTTTACAATAAGCTGTTCGCTTTTTTCGTTTCCCAACAAAAAAAGTGGCGTTTCCGCCACCTGATTCGTTCATTGTGATTTTTCTTAGTTGTCGGTTATTTCTGGTCCATACCGCATGCGGTAGACTGCGCAATCAGTTTCTGTTCTTCTGTAATTATCTGATAGAAGCGGTAGCCGCCCGCAAAGTTGTACGCATCAAAACCATGCGCTTTGAGGATGCAGCAGGCAATGTAGCTGCGAAGTCCGCTCTGACAGATGACATAGACCGGTTTAGCCGGATCAAGCTGATCGAGGTTGCAGCGCAGATCATCGACGGGAATATGCATGAAGCCTTCAATATGTCCGGCATCAAATTCGCCATCCGTACGGACATCGAGACGGGTCACCTCATCGTTATTGCGAATCGAATCCAGATCCGAAAGATGCCACTGCTTAAGCTGACCGTCTTGAATGTTTTCAATCATAAATCCGGCAATATTGACCGGATCCTTGGCGGAAGAATAAGGCGGTGCATAGGCAAGGTCTAAATCTTTGAGATCCACCGCATTCATATGGTTATGGATTGCGGTCGCAAGAACATCAATCCGCTTGTCCACGCCTTCATAGCCGACAATCTGGGCACCTAAAAGACGATAAGTTCCTTTTTCGAAGACAACTTTCATCGTCATGACTCTGCCGCCCGGATAGTAGCCGGCATGGGACATCGGGGAAAGGATAACGCTGTCGACATCGATCCCCGCTTTTTTCGCATTCGTTTCATTAATGCCGGTTGTTGCGGCAGTTAAATCAAAAACTTTGATGACACTGCTGCCCTGTGATCCGGCATAGCGGCTGTCCTTGCCGCAGATATTATCCGCCGCAATACGACCCTGCTTATTCGCCGGACCGGCAAGAGAAATCAAGGCATCAGCTCCGGTGACATAATGTTTAACCTGAACAGCATCACCTACCGCATAGATATCCTGAACGGAAGTTTCCATTCGGTCATTGACCACGATACTGTCCTTGATGCCCAGTTCAAGACCGGCATCTCTTGCAAGGAGAGTATCCGGCGCAACACCAATTGCGATAATGCCTAGATCCGCCTGAAGCGGGGCTTCATCTTTCAGTAAGATTTCGATTCCTTTTCCCGACTGTTCAAAACCTTCAACGGTGGATCCGAGTTTCAGCTGCACGCCGTGCGCGCGCATTTCGTTCTGGATCAGCGAAGCCATATCGGCATCAAACGGATTCATCAGCTGTTTCGGACGCTGAACAATCGTGACATGAATGCCAAGATCACAGAGGTTCTCGGCAAGTTCGAGTCCGATAAATCCGCCCCCGGCAATGACAGCGGATTTTACCTGGTGGTGATTGATATAGTCCTTGATCGCAAGTGTATCTTCGACTGTACGCAGCGTGAAAATCTGTTCAAGATCAAGTCCCGACAGACGCGGGATCACCGGTTTTGCGCCCGGAGAGAGCAGGAGTTTGTCATACAGTTCCGTAAAGACTTCGCCGGTTTCCAGATTTTTCACTTCAACGGTCTTGGTGTCCGGGTGAATGGCGAGCACTTCATGACGTACGCGCATATCGACATTAAAGCGCGCATCAAAGCTTGCCGGAGTCTGGAGCGTCAAATTCGCCTTATCCTGAATCACATCCCCGATGTAGTAAGGAAGCCCGCAGTTGGCATAGGAAATATAGTGGGAGCGTTCGAATACGACGATTTCGGCGTTTTCATCAAGACGACGCAGTCTGGCAGCAGCGGTTGCCCCGCCGGCAACACCGCCGACAATCACAACTTTCATATGGATATCCTTTCTGTTCAGTTCTTTTGAATGATTGAACTCACTGTTTTAAAAAATGGGATTCATCTGCACAAATCCCATTTCTGTATGTTCGGACCTTTGTCCGTCTTTTTCTATTTTAGCCGATTGATCTGCTTTTTAGCAGTCCATCATGATATTGACGATTTCCTTATCGGTTTCACGCATTCCGTCACGACCAAGACGGGAGACGTTCTTGATTGTGTTTTCAACACCTTTTTTAACAATACCGTCACCGCCGCGGAATTCCTGTCCATTCAGGTACATGTGATAACCGAGAATACCCGCTTCAACGCTCGATGCGATTTTCGCAGCACAGCTTGGTTTGGCACCATCACAGATAATTCCGGAAACGATCGCAAGGGAGTTCACGAGTGTATGGGCAATCCCTTCGGCATCTGCACCGTGTAAATAGGCAATGCCGCATCCGGCTGCGCACCCGGCACTGACCGCACCGCAGTATGCGGACAGACGGCCGATACCGCTCTTTTCATGAATCGCAATCAGGTTCGATAATGCGAGGGCGCGGTAAAGTTTTTCTTCGCTGACCGCGAGTTCTTTAGCATATTCAATGACCGGAATGGAAACAGTAATGCCCTGGTTACCGGAACCGGAGTTGATGATTACCGGTTTTTCGCATCCGCTCATACGGGCATCTGATCCGGCAGCTGCTTTGGCGATTGCGCGGTTGCGGACGTTTTCACCGTAGAATTTGAGCATCGTGGAGCCGACGTTAGCCCCATAATTGCCGCGCAGACCTTCGGCGGAGATATCGGTGTTGTACTGGATCTGACGGTCGAGCACTTCACGGATATCGTCAATATTGCATGTGTTCGCAAACTCGTAAATGTCATCCATCGTGAGCAGATTCTTGTCGGTTAAACCTTCTTCCGCATTTTCACCGCCGCATCCATACGCCTGAACGGCTGTTGTATCAAGGAGGATTTCACCGTTTTTCTGGATATAGACAATGTTGGTATGGTAGTGCGTAATGCGGACCACTGCGGATTCCGGTCCGGCATAGAGGGCGATCAGGATATCGAAGATAATTCCGTTGTCGATCGGTTCAACGCTGATTGGAACGTGGTTGAGGAATTCGACCATCTGTTTTTTCTGATCATCTGTAACCTGGGAGATGACTTCAAGAGCCTTATCCGCCTGACCGGCCACGATTCCGGCTACCGCAGCGGACTCAATACCCTTCATACCGCCGGTATTCGGGACGATGACACTTTTAACGATTTTAATAATGTTGTAGCTGACGCCGATTTTGACAAGATCCGGTTTTTGGCCGAGTACTTCGCGCGCTTTTGCGGCTGCGTACGCAATCGCGATCGGTTCCGTACAACCCATTGCCGGAATCAGTTCTTCCTTTAAAATCTGACAATATGGCTGATAGAGCTTGCTGGTTGGTTTCATGATGCTAATCTCCCTTTCATCAGAATGAAGAACCGGAGTATAGGGCGGATTGAATCAAAGAGCTCGT
>JBJEFF010000174.1:0-4993 GCA_051873775.1 Allobaculum sp.
ACGGATTTAACATCGTGATGTCGGCAGACCTCAAATGAATGAAAACGCTAATCGTTCCTCACGTAATTTTCGGTTTCCGCTTTTTTTGTTGTCCGGAATAAGTGAAGCTGCTGATCGGCTCCGGTTGGCCGTAAAATGAGCAAAAAAATAGCCGGATATACATCCGGCACCCAATAGGCGAGATTTTTACCTGTACATATGTGCAGGTGGGCAACTTATTACGCATCTAGGATACCTAGATCAATCGCGAAGTAGAAACTTTAAGCAATTTCAAGGTTTTCGACAATGATGGGTAAGAATCAGTTTCCCTTATCTCAGTTGTAGGAAAAATGCATGCCTGTTAGGTAACTAAAGTATAGCAAAACCCTATTCATCTGTCATGAATTAATGCCCGGTTTCTAAAGTAGAAATGGCAGAAATGACTTTGAAATTAACCTGATATAGGCAATATTCATAGTACAGACGATTAAACAGTTATTTATATCTCATACTGCAAATGGCAGACAGTGAGATAAAGAAAACCGCCAAGATTTAGAAGGAATGATCTGTCACTCAGGAAGTGCACGGATCAAAACTGCAGAATGAAGCTACGTAAAGCTTAAAGAAGAAAGCACCGAATCAGAAACAGATTTGTGTTTTTTCTTGCATTACGAAAGAGGATGTGTTGCCATGTTAAGCATGAAGAGTAATGAAACGATGCTTCCATTTAATCCTGTGCAGGACAATGAAACTGGCAATCCGAATGATCTGGTGTACTATGCCGAACATATCCGAAAAGCATTCGGCAGTAAGGTGATTTTTGAAGATCTGAATCTGAAGTTATGGCGCAATGACCGTATCGCGCTGATGGGACCTTCCGGCAGCGGAAAAACAACGATTCTGAAAATGATTGCCGGTCTGGTGAAACCGGATCTCGGTACACATGTATGGCGGGGCACTGTGTCGATGGTGTTTGACGAAGACGATCTCTATCCGGCCCTTACCGCATTCCGGAATATTGAACTTGGTACGAACTGGGGTTACAGCGAGAAAAAAGAACGCCAGGATGCGGTGAAGGAATGGGCTCGGATTTTTGAATGCGAAGAATTTCTGAACCAGACCGTTTCAACACTGTCTGCCGGCCAGCGAAAACGGGTTGCTCTCGCCCGTGCCATGATGAAAGAGCCGCAGGTCCTTCTGCTCGATGAGACTTTCCATGCACTTGATCCTTCACTGCGGCAGCAGATTATGTCCACGCTCCTGATCCTGCAGCGTCAGTACGGCTTTGCGCTTGTCTTGGCGACACATCATGAAGAAGAAGCGACTGCCATGCAGGCAAGAACGATTTACTTAAACGAAATTCAGTCGGCAGAAACAGAATAGCGCAAAGAGAAACAAGAGGAACAGTAAACGGAACAAGCATTAGGATTCCGAATACTGAATATAGGAGTCGCAGCATCTTAAACAGAGTGCTACGGCTCTTTTTATCTGTTGAGAACAGACTGAAGACGAAAAAGAGCGAAAATACAAATTGAGTTATTTTTATCATCGTCAATCACATAAGAATGCGTGAAATAAAAACGCATCCGGGTGGCCCGGGAACAGAAAAACGTATAGGGAAAGTGAACGGAGAGATCAATGAGGAAACTGGGCGAAAAAAAGGACGAAAGGGAAATAATGGAGAAAAGCACTGACCATCCGGAAAGAAAAAGTGGTAAAGTAACAGGGCAAAAATCGAAAGATACAGCCAAAATGGATGTTTTTGAACAATAAAAAAACTTACATTTCATTTTCATGAATTTCATGCGGAAACAATCTTGACAGATCATTTGTATTTTTATAACCTATTCAAGCATGCAAATGGGTGGAAGACCCATTTTTTAAAGGATCGATTATGACCCACCCGGATTCGTTTGCATGATCTATGTCGAAAAGGACTACAAGAAGATAAATAAGGAGAAGCAATGCCTACAATTAATCAGTTGATTCGTAAAGGCCGCGAAACAAGCGAGAACATGTCTAAGTCTCCTGCTCTGAACCGCGGTTACAACTCTTTAAAGTCCAGACCAACTAACCTGTCCAGCCCACAGAAACGTGGCGTCTGCACTCGTGTCGGGACAATGACACCTAAAAAACCAAACTCTGCACTTCGTAAATACGCTCGTGTACGTCTGAGTAACGGTATGGAAGTAACAGCATACATTCCAGGTATCGGACACAACCTTCAGGAACACTCTGTTGTTCTGATTCGTGGTGGTCGTGTTAAAGACCTTCCCGGTGTTCGTTACCACATCATCCGTGGTACTCTGGACTGCGCTGGTGTAACTGACCGCAAACAGAGCCGTTCTTTATATGGAACTAAGAAACCTAAGAAATAGTCAATCGTGAAAGGAGAATAAAACATGCCAAGAAAAGGACATATTGCAAAAAGGGATGTACTTCCAGACCCAATTTACAATTCCAAACTCGTCACTCGTTTAATCAACAAAATCATGATTGATGGTAAACGCGGGACTGCTCAGAAAATCTTATACAATGCATTTGACATTGTTGAAGTAAAAACCGGAAAACAGCCAATGGAAGTTTTCGAACAAGCTCTCGAAAACATCATGCCTCAGCTCGAACTGAAGGTAAGACGTGTTGGTGGTGCTAACTATCAGGTACCAGTTGAAGTCAGCGAAGAAAGAAGACTGACTCTTGGTTTACGCTGGTTAGTCAACTACGCAAGACTGCGTAATGAAAAAACGATGGAACAGCGCCTTGCAGCTGAAATTATCGATGCTGCTAACGGTACTGGTGCTTCTGTAAAACAGCGTGACAACGTTCACCGTATGGCTGAAGCAAACAAAGCATTCGCTCACTATCGTTGGTAAGATCTGTCTTTATTTACGCCTGAGATTTTCAGGCTGACTTAAATAAAGAAACAAAGCTTAAGAAGAACTGAAAAACTGTTCAATGACCGCAGTAGCAGATTAAAGGGAATAGGCAAGTAGGACCTTTAGTCGGCACATAGCGCGGCAAGAAAGGATGTCGAATTATGCCAAGAGAATATTCACTTCACGATACTCGTAACATTGGTATCATGGCTCACATCGACGCCGGAAAAACAACGACCACTGAACGTATTCTGTATTACACAGGTGTAAACCACAAAATCGGTGAAACTCACGATGGTACTTCCACAATGGACTGGATGGACCAGGAAGCTGAACGTGGTATTACTATCACATCTGCTGCTACAACCGTTCACTGGAAAGGCAACCGAATCAACATCATCGATACTCCGGGTCACGTTGACTTCACAGTAGAAGTTGAACGTTCCCTGCGTGTACTTGATGGTGCTGTTACTGTTCTGGATGCTAAAGCCGGTGTTGAACCACAGACTGAAACCGTATGGCGTCAGGCTTCTGAATACGGTGTACCTCGAATTGTATTCGTAAACAAAATGGACTCCACTGGTGCAGACTTCATCATGTCCTGCAACACGATCGTTGATCGTCTCGGTGCTAAGTCCTGCCCAATTCAGTTACCAATCGGTGCTGAATCCACATTCGAAGGTGTCGTAGATATCATCGAACGTAAAGCTCTTTACAACAAAGGCGACAAAGGTATCATCATCGAAGAAGGACCAGTACCAGAAGATCTCGTTGATCTGATGGAAGACTACCGTCAGAAACTGCTTGAATACTTAGCAGACTACGATGAAGACTTCATGATGCAGGTACTTGAAGGTGAAGAACCTTCTGTAGAAGAAATCAAGCGTGTACTGCGTATTGCAGTATGTACAGGTGAATTCTTCCCGGTACTTTGCGGATCCGCTTATAAAGATAAAGGTGTTCAGCCAATGCTGGATGCAGTTATCGACTACCTGCCAAGCCCACTTGATGTACCAGCAATCAAAGGTACATTACCAGATGGCGAACCAGCTGAACGTCATTCAACAGATGAAGAACCATTTGCTGCCCTTGCGTTCAAAGTCATGACAGATAAATACGTAGGTAAATTAACATTCTTCCGTGTTTACTCTGGTGTCGCTGAGTCCGGAAGTTACATTCTGAACTCTACCAAAGATGTTAAAGAACGTTTCGGACGTATCATGCAGATGCATGCGAATAACCGTAACGAAATTCCTACAGTTTACTCCGGTGACATCGCTGCTGCTGTAGGTTTGAAAAATACTACAACTGGTGATACGCTGTGTGACATCGATCACCCGATCATTCTTGAAAAGATGCAGTTCCCGGAACCAGTTATCGAACTGTCTCTTGAACCAAGAACTAAAGCTGACCAGGATAAGATGGGCCTTGCTCTTGCTAAACTGGCTGAAGAAGACCCTACATTCAGAACTTATACAAACAAAGAAACTGGGCAGACTATCATCGCCGGTGTTGGTGAACTTCAGTTAGACGTCCTTGTTGAACGTTTACGTCGTGAATTCAACGTTGATGCGAAGATTGGTAAACCACAGGTTGCTTACCGTGAAACATTACGCAAAACTGCTGAATGTGAAGGTAAATACATCCGTCAGTCCGGTGGTAAAGGTCAGTACGGGCACGTATGGATTAAATTCGAACCAAACGAAGAAGGCAAAGGCTACGAATTCGTTGATGCAATCGTCGGTGGTTCCGTTCCACGTGAATACATCAAACCAACAAACGAAGGTCTGCAGGATGCTCTTGAAAAAGGTGTACTTGCTGGCTATCCAATGATCGACGTCAAAGCTACTCTGTTTGACGGAAGCTACCATGATGTCGACTCCTCTGAACAGGCTTATAAAATCGCTGCTTCCATGGCTTTACGTGAAGCTGCTAAGAAATGTAATCCAGTTCTGCTCGAGCCAATCATGTTAGTTGAAATCACTGCTCCATCTGAATACCTTGGTGCAGTAATGGGTGATTCTTCCAGCCGTCGCGGTCAGATCACTGAGCAGGAAGAACGTGGTAACGCAACAATCGTTCGGGCCAACATTCCACTGTCTGAAATGTTCGGTTACGTAACAGACCTGCGTTCCTTC
>JBJEFF010000175.1:0-4899 GCA_051873775.1 Allobaculum sp.
CATTCGATTTTTTTAAGACTCATAGGGACTCGAAGAAGAAAAAGCTTAACTTAATAACATTGATTTAACTGTTAAAATAAGCCGTCCGCTATCGCATCAGGAAACGGACGGCTTTTTATTTGCCGCAGAGAACGGACAGTGAGGTTCGGAAAAACTTTTTCATCGCCACCGATGTGACTTGAAAAAATCAGCCTGTCCGGTAACGTATAATTGTCTTGAAACAATAAGGAGAAATACCATATGAATCATGAAACTCAGACACTGACTCCCAGTCCGATGGTGGATCTGGTTATCCCTGAACCGAAACCGCAGAAAAGCCGCCGTATTCTCTTGCTGGGCGCAACCGGTTCAATTGGCAGACAGACCATTGATGTCCTGTCCCAGCACCCGGAGGATTTTGAACTGGTCGGAATCAGTGCGGGTCATGATCTTAAAGGACTCAAAAAAATTGTGCATGATTTTCCATCCGTAAATATAGCAGGCTGTTCAAGTGAGAAAGATGGAACTCTTGATGGAGTGACATTGCTTGGCGGTGAGGATCAGATGGTTCGTCTTGTGGAAGAGTGCGAATATGATCTGCTTGTTAATGCGGTTGTCGGCTTCCGCGGTCTGCTTCCGACATTAAAGGCGATTGAATCCGGACATGATGTTGCGCTTGCCAATAAGGAATCATTAGTATGCGGGGGCGAACTTGTTAAAGAAGCTCTGATGAGAACCGGGAAGAAGATTTATCCGATTGATTCAGAACACTCGGCCATCTATCAGTGCTTGCAGGGAAATACTCCTGATCAGGTCCGTCATTTATACATCACCGCATCCGGCGGAAGTCTTCGTGATTTAAGCCGGGATCAGCTCGGTGAGATTACTCCGGCAAGAGCTCTGAAACATCCGTCATGGAATATGGGAGCGCGTATTACCATCGACTCTTCAACGATGGTCAACAAAGGATTTGAAGTGATCGAAGCGCATTATCTGTTCGATCTGCCTTATGAAAAAATCGTGCCGGTTCTTCATCCGCAGTCGATTATCCACTCGATGGTTGAATACGAAGACCATGCGATTATTGCCCAGCTTGGCAGTGCGGATATGCGTCTGCCGATCCAGTATGCGCTCTATGCGCCAAACCGACCGGTACTTCATGAAGACCATCCGCTCGACTTCTTACAGATGTTCAGTCTTGATTTCAAGCCGATGGATTATGATCGTTTCAGAATGCTTCCGGTCTGCATTGAAGCCGGTAAGAAAAAAGGCAATGCCGGGTGTGTTCTGAATGGTGCGGATGAGCAGGCGGTGGAACTGTTCTTAAAAGAGAAGATCAGTTTTCCTGATCTTGAAGAAGCGATTCTCTATGCCTTAAAGACGGTCGAATGGATCGAACATCCCACATTCGATCAGCTTTTAGAAAGCGACCGTAAGGCAAGAGAAGCTGTGAAAACCTTTGCGAAGAGCCGCTAAATGCCTGATCTAAACGAAAAAGAGAAATAAGGACGATTTTTTCGTCAAATCTTCCTGCCCATCTGTTGGGAGAATCCCATTTTGTTCCTATAATAAAGTGATATGGTTTCTAAAACGTAACCGATTCTAAGAATTCACAGACACCGCAGGGTGTTTTGTATACATAGATTGAAAAGAGTCAATCTGTAAGGAGGGCCATAATTATGAATCGAAAACATCTGTTGCCTCTTGCCTTAGCGACAGCACTTTGCCATACACCAGTTGTTCCTGTTATGGCTCAGACCGTGATCCTCAATCCGGCGACCACCACTGCTGATGAATTTATTCAGACGTATGCCGGAAAGATGGTTGAAACGGTCAGTCAGGGATTCTACATCCGCGAGCTCAGCTGGTTCACATATATCGATAATACGAATGCTGAAATCATTGCGACCGGCCGTTCTGTCTATGATCAGATGCCTCTTGCCACTCAGCAGGCAATTTTGAACGAGTATTCTCTGCACGGACTGAACTATATTCTGTTTTCTCAGAGTGCCATTGATTATCTGACACCGGTGGTCAATCAGCAGCCGGCTTACGATGATCCCAACGCGCCGATTCTGAATCTGCCATCCGAACAGGCACCAATTCAGACTCCAGTTGAGACTCCATCTGATCCGGTTATCAGTACACCTGAAGAAAATACCGATACACCCGCACCATCTGAAACTCCTGTAGAAGGAGTGACTGTCGTTGAAGAGGGTACCGTTGGGGATAACCTGCAGACTGAAAATGAAATACAGCCGGCCATTGAAGATTTATCCGGCCGTTTCCATATTGAAGATGGCTATCTGATCAACTCCGCAATCTTCGGAACTCTTGATCCTGACCAGCCTGTCGCTGATCCGGTTATTGAAGTGGAAAACGAAACAGATGAAGTGACGGATGAAGTTGAAACAAAAGAGGAAGAACAGGTTGAAGTGGAGCCGGAAAGTACTTCCCGCATGGATAACACCGCTCAGGCTTTTTTGAATACATACTGCGTGGTGAATGGTTCGGTCATTAAACAGGTTGATTCCTCCAACTACAACCAGATTCTCGGTGGTTTCTCGACCTGGAACTCCTTAACTCAGGCTCAGAGAAGTTCGATTAACTCGTATCTCACTGCTGCCGGTTCATCCCGCTATCAGGTTCTGTACCGTCAGGCCAATCAGGTCCGTCTGAACCTGCCAGTCAGTGGAACATCCAAGGGCAGCGTCTCGACCTCGACTCAGAGTGATGCACTATTATGGTTTAGCGCTGCACTGATTTCCGGAGCTGTTGCGGTTGTAGCGATTGAAGGAAATAAAAAGCAGAAAGCGCTCGATGCGCTTAAACTTGGCTAGAAAAAAACAGATTCATCGGATTTGTAAAAATAAATCTCTTGTCTGATGATGAACTCATCAGACAGTACCGGAAAGAGTTTAAGACTCCGTCTGATTTGATTAGGCGGAGTCTTTTCGAAAAATCCGGAAGATTTAAAGAAGAAATACACAGAATAAGAGAGGGGAGAAAACTATGCCTGCTTTTTCAAAAGATGAATTAAAACGCGCCCGGCGTGTCAAAGAAGATGAACTCTACACCAGCGAGGGTTATAAAAAAGCAGTTTATCTCGGTCCTTATTCAGGCGATTTTACCAATCACCTCTTTGCCTTTTTAATTGACCTCAATATCGTTCTTGTGCCGGTCTATTTATGGGGTGTGGAATTTATCATGATCCTTTCGGGAATCATTCCCCCGGCATATTTTGACTTGCTGCTGTATGTCATGTACGGACTGCTCTTTCTGACAAGCTGTATCTGGCTGCCACTCTATACCGCCGCTAGAGGCGGAGTCACGATTGGCTGCCGTATGCTGGGTCTAAGGCTTGTGAAAGCAAAAGGAAAACGCTCTGCAACTGCCATTCAGCTCGTCCTTCGCCAACTGTTCGGCTTCGGATTACCGATGATGCTGTTCGGCTTTTTCTTCTCCGTATTCGGCATTATCGGCTGGTGGCTTGTCGATGGTTTAGTGGCTTTATGTTCACCGCGCCAGAAAACGATCAGTGACTGGATTTTCGGTACCGCATTAGTATATCCGCCGCAGTACGAAATGAAAGTTGTTGCCCATACGGAAAATGATGTCCCAGCGGCAGAGGAACCGCTTTATGAAGACGATCTTTCCTATGGAGATTCCAATGACATTGAACCTTACGAGGATGGAGGCTATGTGCCATATGAGAACCCGGCGGTGATTGAAGAAGAACCGGCACCGAAGGAAAAGCGCCGTTTGCGCAAGGAAAATAAGAAAAAGAATAAATCGGTGCAGTCTAAACAGGTTGCCGTAGCTCCGATGACAGAAGAAAAGGCTGCACCAAAACCGAACCCGGTTGTTGAAGTGAAGCCTGAACCCGTTGTCGATCCGGAGGATATTTCCAAATTTGACCTTCATATCCGTTCCAATTTCTCCGATGATTCGGATGCCGAAGTGGAAGATATTTTCCGCCAGGCAAAAGATCTCAACATGGAAGTCATTTCCATTACCGACCATAACAATGCCCGTGCCAATGCGATTGCGGCACACTTTGCCAAGCTCTATGAGATCAAGTACATTCCGGGAGTGGAAATCGACTGTCAGCTGTACGGCGAAAGAGTCCGCATTCTCGGCTACTACATCGACTGGAACGATCCGTTCTTTGACGGTATCGAACGTCTGTCCTTAAAACGCGAAAAGGATCTTTCACTTGCCCGTATTGAGGCATTCGAAAAACTCGCCGGACTGAAAGTCGATACCGATACACTGCTTGCCAATTCTAGATTTAAAACCCTCAAACCTAATGAACTGGTCGATCTTGTCTTTGATACACTGCAGGCACGAGAACTACCTTTAATCAGAAAGTATCTCGATGGCGCTTCAAGCGAGAAGGACGCAAGAAGACGCTGCGTGGAAGAATGTTTCGGTGAAGGCGGACCGTGTGCTGTCCATGCCGAATATCCGGGCGCTTTAAAAGTCATTGAAGCGATCCATAATGCCGGAGGTATGGCAATTCTTGCCGGCTGGCATATTTCTGAGCTGTCCAATGAAACAATTGACAGTATTCTCGAAAGCGGAATTGACGGCTTTGAAGCGTTTAACCCGAATAACTCCACCCGTGAACAGGCCTTCCTTGTCTCTCTGGCCAAGGAAGAAAAAGTCTTTATCACCAGCGGCAGTGACTATCACGGTTCCTGCCGTAAAGACCGTCATCTCGGTGTAACAAGCGCAAGCAAGAAAGCGGACCAGTTCGTCTCTGTCTTTACCAGTGCTTTAAGCTAGCCAGACTGCAGGACTGAGCGAGCGTAAGCAGGATTAGAACAAAATAGAAATCAGTTAAAAGTCGCTTATTTTCAGGCGACTTTTTTGGCCCTCGGAAATAGTGCGATGTTTTGAGGGATCGGCCCTCCTAAA
>JBJEFF010000176.1:0-23815 GCA_051873775.1 Allobaculum sp.
TAGTGGACTTGCACCACCTAGGTGTATGCCTCGCCGGGCACACTAAAAAAACGTCTCCATGCATTTTCATGCAAAGAGACGAATAGAATCCGCGGTACCACTCTTATTGTCACAGTTTTAGTCTGTGACCTCTCATTGCGATCAGACAATCGCTTATTCTGTAACGGGAATCCCCGGAAAGACTTACTGGTTTCACTCTTTCAGCTCGAAGGGGAGTGCTCAGAGACATCATCCGCAGCCTCGCATCACCCGGCTGCTTTCTGAAGGAATTCCTGTTCTGATTGATCCTTGTCATTGCTTTTCAAACGTGTTTACATTTTAGAAAAGCCATATAACGTTGTCAACGCAACGTGAAAAGTTTTTCAGAAAATAAATGAAATGTTTATGAAAAGAAGATTCAGAATCATTGAATAATCTTTTATCTCATATCTTATACAGGAAAGGACTGCCCCATGTATCTTAAACATGACATTACTGCCCGTCAGGAAATCAAGAAAAGCCGCTTTATCTGCCTGTTAAGCCGCGTAAAAGATCAGGATGACTTAAAAGTCCTGATTGCCCGTGCCAAAAAAGAATATCCGCAGGCTTCGCATTACTGCAGTGCCATGAAATCCGGGTCGCTTACCCATTCGAGCGATGATGGCGAACCTGCCGGAACTGCCGGACGACCGATGCTCGATGTTCTCGTCAATCATGAAGGCGACCAGCTCGGTGCCGTTGTCGTCCGTTATTTCGGAGGGACACTGCTTGGCAAAGGCGGATTAGTTCGTGCTTATGCGAGCAGTGTTTCGCTTGCCCTTGAAGAAGCCGAATGGGTAACCCCGCGTACGGTCGGGTTCTATCAGCTTGAGGCTGACTATTCCATTTCGGGAAAAGTCGAAGCATTCCTGCGCACTCAGAACGTGGAGAACCTCAATGTCGACTACGGCCAGAGTGCCCTGTTTACGTTTTTGAGCCCTGATGATTTAAACGATGAACTCGCGAGCCGGTTTTCCGGTCAGGTCAAAGCCGTTCTGTTAAAGGAATGTGTTCAGGAAAATTAGAGAAACACAAGATTTCAGAGCTGAATCTACCGCAGGTTCAGTTCTTTTTTCAGGCGGATAAAACGTTTTTCGCGCACCGCTCCGAGCGGTTCGTTGGGATCCACTGACCATGAAGCAAGAATGTCCGCATCTTTCAGTGCTTCATCAAGCGGATCATCGATATGATCTTTATCCGAATGATGCAGAATTGCGACACGCACCTGTTCAATTTCTTCCGGGGCGAATTCATTCATCTCAAGCATCCGGTTCTGCGCAAGCTGGGAACCGATTCGGGCATGGTTACGGGTGCAGTTTTCACTGTATTTGGCGATATCATGCAGAATTGCGCTGATCTTTGCGAGTTCCAGATCGAGATTGCGCTGTCCGGCAAGGAGGGTGATCCAGCCATCAACGAGTGTTGTATGGCGTATTGCCTGAATGCGCAGCGGCGCATAGTAAATCTTGGAGTATTCTTCAAAAACTGCCTGGGCGATTTTTTCGTAACGTTCAAATGACTGATTCATCCCGTATCCTTCTTTCCATTTATAATTTTTACTCCGTCTTGCGACTAAGTTCTTTTTGAATTCAATTCGAGCTAAAGATTTCTGTAAACTTACTGTACTCTAATTAACAAATGGACAACAGAACCTTTCTGGTCTCTTTCTCCATTTATATTTCAGAAAACGAGGACAGTATCATGATTAACTTGCAGGATCACGCCATTACGCCAACTCTGAGTGAAAATGCCGAAGTCGTTCATAATTCCATCTTTGAAACATTCTCTTATGAAATTAAGACGACTTACAAATGTTCAGAAAAAATCGAATACAGCGGCTGCAGCATGGAACCGGGCTGGAATGTAAAGTTTAAAAAAGCCGGAAAAACACTATGCACGCTTTATCCGAAAGAAGGTTACTTCATGGTAATGGTTGTGATCGGGAAAAAGGAAAAACCGGCAGTGGAAGAGATTCTTCCCTCATGCAACGCGCAGCTTCAGGAAATTTACCGGACCACAGAAGAAGGAAACAGACAGCGCTGGCTGATGATCCCTCTTGAGGATCAGGATGCGTTATATCAGGACGTACTGCGACTGATTCAGATACGGCGAAACGCCAAATAACCTGACTTCGTTTCGTTTTTCCCCTTTTCTTCTCTATATTATTTCCATGTTTTATTTGATCATTTTAGATGTAACTCCCCCGCCTATCTTACAAAGCAGGCGTGCAGGTTTATTTCTCATCTAATCCATGTAACAATACCTTTACGGATCATCTTTCGACGGTCCCGCCTGAAGTGCAGTATAGTCTGAGAAACCCAAAAATTGCGTTTTTTCCATACGGATAGAGTATGAGATTGCGACATTTAGCCGCGGACGAAAAAAACTTCACACAATCTAGCTGTATTACGCACAAGGTGAAATGTTAACTTATTACTATCAAAAATGAATAGCGCAAATTACCACTGCCTTCAAAGGAGGTTTTACATATGTGGATGATTATTTTTATGGTACTGGGATTATCTCTGTTATTTTTCCCGCTGATCGGATTCTTCTTTCCGGTTCTGTTTATTGCCCTGCCTTTACTCTTCATGTTCTCTAAACCATCGGTAAAGGTGTATACCCGCACATTTACCCCCGAAGATTTTAACGGCACGACCAAACGTTCCAATACTTCCGAATCGACAAAATCTTTACCGAATGTCATCGATGTAGATTACACAGAACGCGAAATCTAACTGATCCTGATTCGCACTGAACCAGTCGCACGGCTGGTTTTTTTTACGCTCTTGTTCTCTTTTCCTCAATTATTTTTCCAAAGAAAAAGACCTCACGCATGAGGTCAGTTTTCGTTTATACAGATTGAATTACTGAATGAAGATCATTCTTTTCATGACCATTCAGGCTGACTAACCGACAATGGAAGTTCCGATAAAGGCGATGATGGAAGTCATGATCAGGAAGACTGCACCATAGGGCAGAACCATCTTGAGCAGTTTGGAATCTTCTTTTAATCCGCCTACGGCAGAAAGCGCAATGGCGATCGACTGCGGGGAGAGCATCTTACCGACGCCGACACCTAAAGCGTTCAGACCGACAATCCAGGATTCGTTCAGTTCAAGAGCAGCTGCAGCATTCGCCTGAACCTGACCGAACAGAACACCGGAAGAAGTACCACTACCTGTAACAAATGTTCCGAGCATACCGAGCCATGGAGCAATGATCGGGTAAGCGCCCTGCATGACCGCAATCGCAAATGCGGTGATCGAATCAATCATACCGGAGTAGATCATGATTTTAGCAGCCGCAAGGACGGCGATCATTACGATAATGGAGCCCTGCATCTGTTTAAGAGTTGCGACAAAGACATCCTTAAACTGCTTGAAGCTTGCTTTCTGGATGATGGCACCGAGAATTGCGGAAATGAAAATCCACACACCCGGCGTATTGATCCACACGAATGTCGATGGTCCCATGAACGTAACTGTAGTCGCAAACTGTGCTAGGAATGTATTGACTGGCGGAACCAGTTTGGACGTGGATAACAGGAAGATAAAAATAAAGATAAATGGTGCGCAGGCAACCAGCGCTTCCTTGAGTGTAAACTTAGCTGTATCGCCGGATGTACCTTCCATCAGATATTCCGGATTCGGTTTAACGGTTCTTGCGAGCAGAATCGTAATGGCGAGGGAGCAGACAGAACCGATGACAACAACGAGCTCTGCACCGACAAATTTAGAGACGACAAACATCGGCAGCACAAATCCAAGACCGGAACCAAGGCACAGCCAGATCATATCTTTTAAGGACTTGAAACTCTTCGTGGTCATGACAACAAGCAGGAACGGGATGATCACAAAGAAGATACCGGTCTGAAGAACCTGATAAGTCGACAGTTCGATGGAACTGCCCATTCCTAACAGATTCACAACTGTGATAGTCGGAATACCGATGGATCCCCATGGGGTCGGGAAGCCGTTGGAAATCAGGCAGACGAGGCATGAGAAGAGCGGATCAAATCCCATCGCCATTAACATGCCGGCAGGAATGGCGATGGCAGTACCGAAACCGGCCATACCTTCCATAAATCCGCCAAAGCACCATGCGACCAGAATTACGAGAACTCGTTTATCGGCGGATACGCTTTTCAGCATGGACTTAATGACATCCATGCCTCCGGTTGCACAGACTAAATTATAGGTAAAGACAGCCGCAATAATAACGACGACAATCGGCCATAATGCCATTGCCGCACCTTCTAGAGCGGACATGCCAATTAAACTGACTGGTTGATGCCAGATAAAAAATGCTTCAATCGCCGCAAGGACGGCAGCCCCGATCGCAGCTTTCCACGCCGGCTGCTTGAATCCCATCATGATGATAATGAGCAGGATAATCGGGCCTAAAGCGAGGATAAAGTTCAAAATCAAATCATTCATCTCTTTTTCTCCGTTTCGTACACTGTTCATTATAAAACGCAAGCGATTTGCTTCACATACTTTTTCCATTTTTCGTGATTAATTTTTGGTGTCCCTTTCATTCTTGACCAATTCAACTTTCCGGATCTCTCTTTCTTCCACTTTCCTCCACCACTCAGTCCCAGCACCATCCAACACCACTTTTCTCCCCTGGAAACCCCCGGTGGAATGCATCCCTGATCTTTCGCCACTTTGTCCCCCGAAATCCGAAAAACTGCCCAATTTCATACATTTTCTGGTTTATCTGCCATTTTTTGTCATGGAACGATCTCCCACTCCACCCACTTTTTTTAGGCGATTCCGTCCAATTCACCACAATCGCGCCCATTCTGCTCAAAACACTGGGATTTTCCCCCACTTTTGTCGCCGCTTAAATGGGGAGTTTGATTTTTTGCCTTATTTAAAGGATTTTTTAACCCTCATGAACTTACGAATTTCAAAAAAAATTAGCGCTGATTTTGCTTTTTAAATTGAGGAAAGGGGGCATAGGGGGTATAATGCACCTACAAAGTAGGTGATTGTGCCACAAAGTGGGGGAGGTGATGTCATATGTTCATGGGCGAATACACACATAACATCGACCGTAAAGGCCGTCTGATTATGCCGGCTAAATTCCGTGATGAGCTTGGTGAACGTGTGTACATTACCCGCGGTATGGATGGTTGCCTGACTGTCTATCCTCTTGAAGAATGGACGAACCTTTATGCCAAATACTCTGCTTTGCCTTCGACAAATCCTGATGCGCGAATGTTCATGCGTTTTTTCATGGCCAAGGCTACGGAAGTAGAACCAGATGCTCAGGGCCGTATCCTGATTCCTGCTTCTTTAATTAAGGAAGCAGCTCTGGAAAAAGAATGCTACATCATCGGCGTTGCCAACCGCGTGGAAATCTGGTCGAAAGAGCGCTGGCTTGCTTTGCAGGAAGAAATGCTTCCTTCCTACGAGAAATTTGCCGAGAACTTAACGACATTTCTTGAATAGTGAGGAGTAAATATATGGAACATATCAGTGTCCTGCTACAGGAAACAATTGATCTGCTGGACGTCCGACCCGATGGCATTTATGTGGACTGCACATTAGGCCGCGGTGGTCACTCCAGTGAAATTCTCAAACGTCTCGGTTCAGGTCATCTCTATGCATTTGATCTTGATCAGACCGCAATTGATGAAAGCAGAAGCCGTCTGGAAGCAATTTCCGATCACTTCACACTGATTCATGCTCCATTCGAACAGTTAAACGAAAAACTTGATGAATACGGGGTCGGACAGGTGGACGGCATTCTGATGGATCTGGGTGTATCGTCTCCGCAGTTTGATGATCCCAAGCGCGGATTCTCCTATCGCTTTGATGCGGATCTGGACATGCGCATGGATCAGACTCAGGAATTAGATGCCAAAAACGTTGTCAACACTTACCCCAAAGAAGAATTAATCCGGATTCTGCGCGAATACGGTGAAGAAACCCATGCAGTACGAATTGCGGACGGGATTGTGAAAGCACGTTTTAATGCACCGATTAATACCACGTTTGAATTAGTCGATGTCATTAAAGCTTCCCTACCGGCTGCTGTTTTAAAGAAAAAAGGCCACCCTGCCAAACAGACTTTTCAGGCGCTCCGCATGGAAGTGAACAAGGAACTTCCGCAGCTCTCGAGTGCACTCGAACAGGGACTCGACCGTCTGGCAAAAGACGGCAGAATGGCGGTCATTACCTTCCATTCTCTCGAAGACCGCATTGTCAAACAGGCTTTTGCGGTAAGGGCTCTTCCCAAAAAAGTAAATCGTCGCATGCCGGTGAATCTAGATGAAAAACTCCACTACCAGCTGATCAACCGTAAGCCAATTCTCGCTAGCGATCACGAGCTGGAAGAAAATATGCGCGCACACAGCGCTAAACTGCGTGGAATTGTGAGGACCGACAATGACTAAGTCAAATCATGCCAATCAGCCGGAACGCAGAAAGAAAAAACGTAAACTTTTTTCCGTACAGCACGTGCTGTACTCTTTACTGTTTCTTTCGGTTCTCGGTTACTTCGGAGTTCGCGTACTCTTACGCTCCTATTCCGATAACCTGGCTAAAACGAACCAGGAACTTACCACAGATATTGCGACTTACTCCGCAAATGTGGACGAGCTCAAAGACGAGATCTATCAGCTTCAGGAAAAAAGCCGGGTACTCGGTATGTTAGAAGGCCAGGTCAGCGAAAACTCCAACAACGTTTATTACTATGACAGTGAACAATAAAACGATAAACTAAGCAGTTAAAAGAACCTCCTGTATTTTAAACGTTCTTTAAACTGCTTTTTTTACGATAGATATGATGTAAAGTTGATAAGATTAAATGCGAAAATACGAAAGGAGGCCATTCATGCCAAGAAAGCGAAAGAAAAAACAGCAGGCGTCTGAAAACATGGAACTTGATGATGTGATGTCCGGCATCACTCCCCGTCATGAATCTCTGCGCCGGCAGCGCAAACAGAAAAATAGTGAAAACCGTGCCTCCAACCGCCATATTCTTCACATCGGACTCGTTCTGATCAGCTGTGTGGCTCTTGCCTGCAGCACAGTGGTCTATACGATGGTGACTCAGAAACATGTCTGGTCCGGAAATCGCGCTCTCAATTCACTCATACGCGATTCCGTCCAGCAGCGTACGATTAACGGGGTTCGCGGTGAAATCCTCGACCGTTCCAATCAGGTCCTTGCCCGACAGACGATCGCCTATACGCTTGCCGCCAACTTTGACACCCGCACAGATGAAGAAAAGAAACAGGACGAACAGCTGCTTGAAGCTCAGCGTCAGAATGCGCTCTACAAAGCCCAGCAGGATGGCCGTACCGAACAGATTGAAGCCGCATTAGATGCGGCGGATGCCGATGATGTCGGCAGCTATGTCGAAGATCCCCAAGAATTTGCCGCATCCTTAAAATCCGTTCTCGGTGATTCCATTAACGAAGAAAATATTGTCCGCTTAATCAAGCGCGGTATGGATGCACATAAAAGCCAGATTGAGCTAGGCACCGGAACCAAGCGCATCAGCCGTGAAGACAAGGAAAAACTCGAAGCAATGAAAATCCCGGGACTTTCCTTCATTGAAACGACCAAACGCGACTATCCGATCACCCCGTTTTCCTCGAATATGATCGGATTTGCGGCGTATGACGATAGTGCAGAAAATATTATCGGCAAGCTCGGGCTGGAAAAATCGATGGAACTGTATCTCGGTTCCGAAGATGGAATTGAACAGTACCGCGCCACCAATACCAACCAGGAACTTCCGGGTTCGCGTGAAACGATCCGGGAAGCTTCCAATGGCGACAACGTAAAACTGACTATTGACTCTTCCCTCCAGCAGACGGTTGAGCAGCAGATGCAGATCACGATGGAAGAATCCAAGGCAAATACCGCCTGGTGTCTGGTTATGGAAGTGGAAACCGGAAAGATTCTTGCCTGGGCTTCCTATCCATCCTATGACCAGAATGTCCATCTCGAAATTCCATCTTATACCGACAAAATTTCTGAATACCCGCTCGAACCGGGTTCTGTCATCAAACCGATCTACTACGCGATGGCGATCGACTCCAATGTTTATCCGTGGAATGAAACCTACCGTGCCGGAGAGTTCGACTATATCGAAGATCCGCTGACCGGTAAAATCACCCGTGTCGGCTCCCAGTATGAAACAGACATTCCGCCGATCCTCGACGCCCTCGGAAATGACTATGGTGTCCTGACGTTTGCGGATGGTCTTGCCCATTCGTCCAACATCGCCCTGTGCGAACTGCTCGCCAACCATCTCGACCGCGAAAGCGTCGAGAAATACCTCGATGCCTTCGATCTGTTTGAAGCGACAAACATTCCGTTTGTCAGCGAACAGGTCGGAACTAAGAATACCGAATCCGCCACCGACTATCTGTCCAGCGGTTTCGGACAGGCCTCTTCCATGACCATTCTCGAGTTATGCAAAGCCTATACCGCCATCTTTAATGATGGTGTTATGATGCAGCCTTATGTTGTGGATTCCATTATTGACAGTTCCACCGGCGAAACGATCCAGAAATCTTCGCCGAAAGCTGTCGGCACACCGATCTCCGCCCAGACTGCCAGTCAGGTCATCGATCTAATGCGTCACGTTATGGATGAAGGAATGACCGGTGAACGTTTCTATATCGAAGGTGTCGACATGGCGCTGAAAACGGGTACTGGTGAAATCTATAACCCGGATACTTACACCTACGATAAGGAAAACTATACGTCCTCCGTTATCGCCGCCGCACCGGCAAGCGATCCGAAAGTGCTTGTATGTTACGGCATGCAGGGTCCGGACTACTTAGGCTATTCAGCAGATCCGTTCAAAGAAATCATGAAAGGCGCCCTGAAAGCCGCCAACGTCAATACCGGAACAGACCGCAGCGTAACGGAATATCATCCGGAATGGGTATCTTCCCCGATGCCTTCCCTGATCAGCCACTCTCTGAGCTATGCGCAGAACATGCTCGCCGACAAGGAAGTCAATACGATCATCATCGGCGATGGCGATACGGTCGTTGCCCAGTTCCCGGATGCGTCAACCACGATCAATTCCAATGACAACGTCATGCTGCTGACAAATGGCGCAACGCGCAAAATGCCGGACATGATCGGCTGGACGCGAAAGGATATCACCGCCTTCTGGCAGTTAACCGGCATATCCATCTCTGCTGACGGGTACGGCCGGGTGAAATGGCAGAGTATCGAAGCAGACACACCGATTCAGGATGATACCGTCATAGAAGTCAAACTCGAATAATAAAACAAAACCGGCAGAACAGTCCGAAAAAGATGTTCTGCCGGTTTTTATATCCCTTGAGAGAATATTGAAATCGAAATTCTTTGAAATTTTGCCTGATGAGCGTTCTGCTAATTAAAAGTCGTTATGTTCTTTGTTGGCGTACTGGTGTGTCGTTTCAACCAGTTCATCGAGGCGCTGATCAAGGAAGTCGCCTTCATCAAGACTTGAACTCTGATGAACCCGTATGAGTTCATCGACAATCCGATCGATCTTGTTCAGGATATCCCGAGAATCATGGACATAGTTATTCAGGATTTCAAGACGCGCCGGTGTAGGGATCGATGAACCGAATAAATCAATGGCCCGTGCAGCATTCTGATAGTTCTCATCGAGAACATCATTCGCCTTCTGCAGGACATCGGTATAGCGGGCAACTGAAATCCTGGAATCGCCGAAGTATTCTTCAATTAAATCTTCCACGTGAACATAGCGTTCCTGTGCGTCTTTCTTTGCGTTTTCGAGAGCTTTAAGAATAACCGCATATTCCTGCGGCATCTTCTTTCTTGTTTTCGGTTTCTTTACTGCCGGTTTTTCCTCAGGGTCGGTAAACGGAATCGGTGCCTGATTCGGTCTGGTTCTCACAAACACCCCCGCAAAAGCACAGAGTGAGAGCATTCCCGATATGAGAAAAAGGAACGGAATGATGGTATCTGTCGTATTGTAATTATCGATGCTCATGACAAACATCGCAAAAGAGACGATAAAGGTTCCTAGCGACAGCGCAAATAACATGATACGGTTCTTTACAGAATACTCACCGATATTTTTATCAAAAAGCTCAAATTTGCGTTTTGTCGTCCGTCTTCTCGAAGCCATGAAAAATCCCTCTTTATTTCTTTATTAAACAGTCAAAATTCATCTTTTCTATTCTATCATCCTTTAAGATCAGAAACATTTCGACCTTGTCGTTTTGAGCCGGAGAATCGGCGGATCCGTTCTTTTTCAATTTGAAGAGGTCATTGTCTGATGTCTGTCCGGTATCGGATTGTAGTCCCGGGCAGAATTGAGACAAGTCCGCCAAAATACAGACAAAACTGCGAGTTTTCTTAATCAGGCCATTTAATTTGTTAGAATCAGATTAGATCAGTTCTCTTTTTCAGTGCGCATAATCAGTTTTTGTCCCACACACAGAATTACGGAGGTTTTATGTCCAGTTCAAATTTTCAGTTACCACCAGAAATTCCTCAGGAAGAAGAAAGACGAGAAGACAGACACGAAGAAAGACGGCGATCCCGCTCTTCCCGTTCCTCTTTCAACACAACCTCCCGTAAGAATCATTCCGCAAAACATAAAGGCTTCAAACCAGGACGTCTTTTACAGATTGCCTGGGGACTTTTAGGAATCGGTGTGGTTTCGACCGTTGCGATCAATGTGTTCGGATCCCACAGCACGAGATACATTACCGGTACGGACTATGAGTACAGTTCCGATCTGCCGGATTCGATCAGTGCTGAGCCAGTCATGATCTCCAAACCTAGTGATAACACCGTCATGGTGACCTTCCATCTGACTAAGGACGATCCGACTGTGGCGGCTTCGATCTTTGCGGATCTCGAAATTCAGGGTGACGAGGAATATGGCGAAATCTACAATTTTGCGCATATCAAAATGGGATACGGACTCGATGATGTCTATACCAGTGTCGTCACGACTTCTTCCTCCTTCAAAGGAGTGGATGCCGAAGATATTGATGTCCATGTTGAATACGAACTTTCCTATGAATCAACCCTGTATGATTATGAGTACTATCTCAATGATGGTGAAGAAGTCAGCTATGACAACATTATGAAACACTATCTTGAAAACCATCCCGAAGCGAACGGACAGATTGAAATTGTTCATGATGGCGTCAGCGAGCAGAACGGGGTCGTTCAGTACCGCTTTAGCAATGATATTGAGCAGTCCATTTACGGAAGCGTCAATATTGTGTATAAAAACGCAGGTGAAGTCGTCTTCGGCGCCATCGAAGACTGCGAAGCTTCCACCACACAGCGCACTTTCGTCTATTCCACACCGGTTCCGATCGGTCCTTACGATGAAGTTGAAATCCACTATCTTATGGAATAATCAGATCCTTATTTGCCCGGTTTCGATAAACCGGGCGTTTTTTTTCAGGCAGAAAAAAGGAACATGCTCACATGGGCATGTTCCCTGTTCTTTACTGTTCAATTGCTTCGATCGCTTCGATGACTGCTTTACGGAAACCGTCTTTTTCGAGTGTCACGATTCCCCGGATTGTCGTGCCGCCCGGGGAGCAGATGTCATTTTTAAAGACGGAAGGTTCCTTTCCTTCTTCTTTTAACATTGCTCCGGCACCGTAAATTGCCTGAGCAGCCAGCCTTGCGGCAACTGCACGGGGCAGACCGAATTTCACTCCGGCATCCGCAAGAGCTTCCGCATACAGACCGAGGAATGCCGGGGAGCAACCGCTGATGGTTCCTGCAATCGAGAATAGTGAAGATTCAACCGGCTGAATCAGCGCAAGTGAATCAAACAGCTCATGCAGGATTTCCTTTTCCCGATCATCCATCGTGTTCTTTTCTTCGACAATGACTGTTCCGGCACCAGCCGCAATGGCTGTATTGGGTAGAATCGAAACATGATGAACACTTCCCACCCATCCGTTTAGTTTTTCAAAATCAATACCGACGGCCAGACAAATCACTAGCTGATCGGAAAGGACCGGACGGATCTCTTCGAGAACCGATTCAACCTGATACGGCTTGCAGGCGAGAATCAGCACATCGACCTGCTTGGCGGTCTCATAAGCACTTGCGCAGGCATGCGCCCGCAGTTTTTCTGCGTTTGCCTGCAGTTTATCCTGATGCGGTGCGTAGGCGTATACATCAATTTTTTCTCTCAGACCATGTCTATTCCAGCCTTCCACAATCGCCATAGCCATTTTGCCAAAGCCAATAAATCCAACTTTAATCATATTCAACCTCCGAAAACGGATCAGATCTATTCCGCTTCCTATTTTTATCTGAGTTGCGTCTTATTATACCTGCTTAGCGATGAGCTTCAAGAAATGAACAGAAATCCTCATAGACCAATTCGCGGTTTGTTTCGTTTAAGATTTCATGCCGCATGTGAGGATAAAGTTTGCCACTCACATTCTTATAGCCTCGATCTTTGAGAAACTTCTGCATCTTTTCGAATTCTTTCTCATTCCCGATGACCGGATCTTCAGCTCCTGCCGCAAAGAAAATCGGCAGATCCGGATTTTTCATCTTCCAGCCTCTCGTGCTGTAACAGTCAATAATCAGCTGCATCAGATTGCGGTAGCCATTAAGCGTAAACGGCTTGCCGCAGATCTCATCTTCGTTGAAGCTTTTTACGTTCTCTTCATTATAAGAAAGCCAGCGGTTTTTCTGGTCTCCCGGAATTCCTTTATCAAAAGATCCTTCTACCATTTTGGCAATACCCGGGGAAATATAGCGTTTGCCTTTTAAGGAACTGATGACGTTGATCAGCATTTTGCCGGGTCTTGCGCCGGGGTTCTGATAGACCGCACCCGAAAGGATCAAGCCGTCGATACGGTCATCAAAGGATTTGATGTATTTACGGGCAACGAGTGTTCCCATGGAATGACCAATCAGAAAGACCGGCGCATGAGGATATTCGATTTCCAGATTCTGCCGGACCGCATTCAGGTCATTGGCGATCGCATCTCCGGTTTCATCATAGAAAAAACCGAGATCATCCGGATTCTCAATACTCTTGCCATGCCCGCGGTGATCTCCGCACACAACCGCATAGCCTTCCTCGGCAAGAAAGTTCATAAATTCCAGATAGCGTTCCTTATGTTCCTGCATTCCATGTGCAATCTGCACAATTCCCAACACTTCTCCGTTATCCGGCAGTGTTTCCACAACATCGAGCATCAGTCCGTCGCTCGGTGATTTTACTTTTCGGTAGCGTTCCATAATGATTTCTCCTTATTCCTTTGCTTTCATTCTCAATCTCTGACGGTTTCTCTACCTTCTATTTTACGGGATATTTCCTGTTTGGGATGAAGAGCGTATAAGTTTGCGCCAGTCATTTACGACTGACTGTCCACAACTTCGTTCGTCATTCAATCCGTGCTCAGATTTCCGCGTTTTTTCTTCCTGCGATTTCCTTTGGAAACAAGCTTCTAAAAAGGTAAGCTTTTCAGTCTTTTTTCGGGATTATGCAACTGATTATACCTTTTTATGGCGAATAAAAATTTATTCAGTCAAAACAGTTGCACAATCTGTTTTTCACTCTCTCTTTTACTAAACGCTACCCAAGACAATTGTAGAGTCATTCATTTATTCATCCCATACTTTTTCTGTCCGCTCCAATCTTCCTTTCTGAAATTCCACTTTGATAATTTCGTATGCTTTTTAACAATTAATATATTTAAGACGGTTTAATATGCATTTTTAATTGTTTTTAAATCATGTTGTTACGAAGGGGATTCTATATAGATTTTTTACTTTTTCCTGTCATTCGCTATGAAATATGGACTTTTGTGGTATTGGAGTGTAAGAAGTTCAAGCCCGGAAAATTTCTTTTTCAAATCAAATCCCCATGATGAAATACTGACCTTTTTTCGAGTTTTACTTCCTACGGGTTATCTTTCGATAATAGGGATATCCTCCATTTTCTTTTCATTCTCTGCCCTTCGCAAATTGAAAACAGCCCTCTTCCTCATCTTTTATCTGCCTTTTTATTCCACCTGCCAACCGTCATTCCCCCTTACGGGCTTTATCAAATGCAGGATTCTGCTCCATCGGTTCTAACACTCGTTTCTGTTCGCCATCCAAACCGGATCTGTCCGGTCAGCATAACTGAGTCAGAAAAGAACTGCTCATCTGTTTTTGCATTTCGCCATTTCATGCCTGTTTTCCATAGAAAAGACTGAAATGTATTCGCAAAAGATCACACTCAGATTGAGTTCTTTTTCCCTTTCCCGTTGTTCTTGAATTCTACGCCTAGCTGCTTTTCATCTTTTCTTTACCTGTTCGTTGATGCATCACTTTGAGTTATGGAATATATTTCATCAATGGGGCAGTGAAGATACTAATTTTGAGTTAATAAAAAAGCAGATCCAATTGTAATGAACTGGATCTGCTTTAGAAATCAAGTTTTCGTTAACTCGTAAATTTCGAATCATTCGAAACAGTGCCTGCGGGTTTTGGATCAACGGTCAGGATGCTGACCATATGATAAAAACGTTCTCTGGGAACCTCTCTATTTTCATCATTAGTTGTTTTTAACTCAACTGCAATCTTATGGAGCTGATTCCATCGCTCCTGTTTCTGTGTACGGACATCGTCCTCTTCCTGGTAGAGAGAGTTCAGGTCAGTTTCGGTTTTTCTTTTAGGCTTGCAGTTGGATGGCAGACGATACTCAATCTGACAAATGTAATGTAAACGCGTCTCATCGCTCATGTCGTCTGTGGCTAGAATTTCATAGATCAGTCCATCGTCAACTGCATTGTGATTCATGCAGGCACTGGCAAGTGAAGAAAGCCTGTTTTCTAAGTGAATTTGTAGATTTCGTGTATTCATCATCTTCACCTCCAGAATGCAAATCGAATCTCTTCAAAGGAACACCCCTTGATTGTTTACAAGTTTACCCCCAATGAAAGCGTTTTGACAGTTCATAATGTGGCTTCTTTCAAACAGTTTTCGAAAATTTCACATTATCTTTCAAAACACTTTGACCTTCGCCCCATAATTCATATTTTGGAAGTCTTTTTCCCTCACGGTTTCCGTGAGCTCATCCCGGTTTTGGCCACCTGTCTGTTATTCTTTCATTCAGAAGTAAAAAATTGTAGTCGATCTCCTTTTCTTCAGAAAATCATGCCTCTCAGTTTTACCGGATTTTTATTCTTTCTTTATATGGTTTTTACTCATATTTACTCCGCTTCGACTTCCCCCTGCCATGCCGTCTGTCAAAACGAAAACGGACCGCAAGGTCCGTTCTTCGAACAATGAAACTGAATTATGCTCTATGCCGCAACAACTTCTGTTTTCGTCAGCGAATCATGCAGGTAGTTGGCATGATCGAGATCATGGAAACGAATCAGAGAATAGAGCGTCTGGATGATACAGATCAGGATAAGAGGGAGACAGAAAATATATTTATAGAATAATTCCCGTGTCGCATTCTGCATGTAGGTTCGCGGTTTGTGATTTTCATTGACGACTTTCTGTCTCGTGATCATCTTGCCGATCGTCTGACCGTTTTTGACGGTCGGTAAATAAATCACCAGATACGCACACAATACCAGTCCGCTAAACAGGAAAGCCTGGGCTTCCATAAAATCGCCGGTGGTATATAGCAGTTGCACAATAAACAGCATCCCCATAAAAACAACACTCTCAATGGTTAGATCAATCGCATAGGCAAGTATTCTTTTCGCAAATGTCATCATTCAACTCCTCTTCCTTCTCTATATTTATTTCCTGATTTATTTATTGAGTGATTCTTTTATAACAGTCGGATCATGCCGCATGGCTCAGGCTTGCCATAAGCCGCAAATCCGTGTTTTTCAATTCTTCTATGAATTCTTTTTAATCAATCTTCATCATCAAATTCTTTACTTCAGCAGAATTCCTAACAGTGCCGGAATCGTAATCAGCGAAAGCAGTGTAGTCAGAAATACACCGAGGCTGGCTTTCGTGATCTGCGAATGATACTGGTTAGCAAGTATGACAACCATCGAGCCTGAAGGCAGAACGGTTGAAATCAGCAGCAACTGCCGGATCATCTCTTCAAAGGGCAAAAACGGCATGATCAGCGCCGTAATCAGCGGCAGTCCTACCAGTTTAAATGCGGTGATCAGCCACAGCTCTTTATCTTTGAAAAGATCCTGAAGAGAGACAAAGTAAAGTGAGACGCCGATCACGATCATGCTTAACGGAATGCTCGCATTTCCAAGCGTATGGAGAAAATCAGTGACCAGTTCCGGCAGTTCCATTCCGCTAAGAAACAGTACAATTGCCATAAGTGAACTGATCAGTCCGGGCGATACAAGCTGTCGCAAACTCACCTTCTCTTTCTTCTTCGCAATCAGGCTCACACCGTACGTGTAGATCAGTGCATTGAACGGCAGGTGGATGATCGAAAAGAGAAAGACCGCAAAGTCGCCGTATAAGGCCCGCAGAATCGGAAATCCGATAAACGAAGTATTCGCAAACATGATCATCATCTTTTCCACAGGATGTCCCTGGCGAAAGACAATTGCGTTGAGGATGAAATAAAAGGCATACAGCAGACAGCCGGCGAGGAGCGCTTCAGTGACGATATTTCCGTCTGCGGCGGGATCTTTGGCCGATACGCTGGCAAGAATGAGAGCCGGAGTCAGCACATTGGCCACCAGTCCCGAGAGCTTCTGGTTTGTCGCCTGATCAAGCTGTCTGGTTGCGGCTAACAGATAGCCAAGAAACAGGAAGCAGAACAGCTCGAGCAGCACGAGAAACAGGGATAGAACATTCATTTTCTTTATTTATAGGTAACGACTTGCGTTACACCTTTTTCAACCGCTTTTCCGGTTTCGAATTTCAGATCCTGCACTTTGCCGGGATCGAGAATGACCATAATGATCGTGTCATCGTAGCCGAGTTCCTTCATCTGGTTCTTGTCAAACTGAATCAGGACATCGCCCTGTTTCACCTTGGCATCTTTTTTAACAGAGCAGTTGAACATATTTCCTTTGATGTTAACCGTGTCGAGTCCGCAATGAATCAGGATCTGCAGACCGTTATCCATGGTCAGACCGATCGCATGATTCGTTTTTTCGAATAATGCAGTCACTGTCGCATCACATGGAGCCACAACAGTACCTTCTTCGGGTACGATTGCCAGACCGTCTCCCATCATCTTTTTTGAGAAAACGTCATCTTTGACTTCTTCAATCGGAATACATTTTCCGGTGACGTAGGCTTTTAAAACACTATCAGACTGATTCTGTTTCTTTTTACCGAATAAAAACATACAAACCTCCAATGGCAATAGAATATAATAATTTCAGAAAAGAGGGATACCGTGCAATTTGATATCCGTGCCACAGACAAAGACTTAACAGACCGCGAATACGAAATTCTCAATTACATACACGATCATATTCAGGAAGTTTCCGTGATGAGTATTCAGACTTTATCCGACAAAGTCGGATATTCCACATCCACCATTCTGCGTTTATGCAGAAAGATGGGGTACCGCGGTTTTCCGGAACTCAAATACCAGTTAAAAGACATTCAGGTCCAGCAGCCCTCTGCGAGTGAATCGCCATCCCGTCAAAGCATCACTTTTAATCAGATCAAAGAAAGAATCATGACTAACGTTGAAGGAAGTGCTGCTTTTATCAATAACGATTCCCTGCTCAGCATTGCCAAACTGCTCAACAGTGACAAGCCGATTTACCTGCATATGCCGGGCGGCATTACAAACACCTGCGTGTCCTATCTTGAACGTCTGCTTCTTCTTGCCGGCCGCGGTAATGTATACAAGCTGGGTTCGAGCCGAATGACGTTGCACATGATTCAGACACTGGAAGAAGGAAGCATCTTCTTTTTCATTTCGCATTCGGGGAATTTCGAAACCACCGTTAACCTTGCGCGCGAAGCGAAGATTCACGGCATGGTGACCTGTTCGATTTCTTCAATCGAAAACAGCGATCTCGCCGATCTGACCACTTACAGCCTGCGTTACTTCACGAAGTACCGTGAAAATCTCGGAGCGGATTATTCCAGCCGCATCTGCACATTTTTCGTGATCGCATCGCTTGTTGAAGTTTATGCCAAACTGAAGGAGACCCGTCATGATCGATAAACTGAAAGCGATGAACCGGGAGGATTTAAGCAATACCGAACAGATTATCCTGGACTACTTTTTAAATCATTTAACAGAACTTCCTCACCAGTCGCTTAGCGATATTTGCTCGGCCATCTATGTCTCAAACGCAAGCATCATCCGTTTCTGCCAGAAACTCAGTACCTCGGGTTTCCACGATTTTAAGTACAATCTGCAGAAAGATCTTAATGCGCAAAATGCCGATTACGACCTGCTCAGTCTGACCAGGCAGAAAGCAACACAGCTCAAGGATCTGATGGAAACCGTCGAGGGCTCAGATATGGAAGATATTGCGCGTCTCATCCGCGAATCGAGTTCGATCTATATTTATGGCCGTGACCTGTCTTCGCTGATCGCAAACTATCTCTATAGAATGCTGATGTCGATGGATATTCCCTGCATCTATATCGACTGGGTGGATTATCTGAAAACTCTGCTGCCGGAACTGCCGAAAGGAACACTGTTATTTATGTTCACGATCCACGGCAATGTTGATCCGTATCTCGAACTGCTTGAACGCTGCGAACGCAATGATCTGAAAATTATCTGGATATCGACAAACGATATCGATCCGGCGCTTAAAAAATACACGCACTACTTTTTCAAGACCTTTGAATCCAAGCACCGTCCGAATGAAATCCGGACGAAATTCAGCAGCTTTGTCTGGGTCGAACTTTTACTGGAAACTCTCATAAACCAATAACGGGAAGCTCGTGCTTCCCGTTTTTGATTCACTTTTCAATGCGTAAATTAGTATTTCAGGACTTCACGGACGTTATCCGCGATTTTCTCTACTTTTGGTCCGTAAATGACCTGGATATGCGTTTCACTTGGTTTGACGATACCTAAAGAACCGGTGGTCTTTAAGGCAGCTTCATTGACGACGGACATGTCTTTTAAGTCAACACGCAGGCGGGAGATACAGTTGTTGACGACAATGATATTGTCTCTGCCGCCCAGTGCTTCAATGATTGTATTCGCCAGGCGTGCTTCTTTTTCACTGACGGTCATGCCGGAAGTTTCTTCGTCATCATCTTCATCAGCAGCAACGTCGATGGAGATCTGTTTCTTCGTCAGATACCATTTAAATGCAAAGTAGTAGATCGGAACGAAAGCCAGGCCGACAACGATAACCCAGATCCAGTTGCTTCCCGGCTGGAAAACACCCCATATGAAGAAGTCGATGATACCACCGCCGGTATTTCCGATAATTACACCGCACAGAGTCATCATCATAAAGGAGATACCACCCATGAAAGCGTGGAAGACGAACAGTGCAGGTGCAGCAAACATGAAGGAGAATTCAAGTGGTTCGGTGATACCGGAAACGAAGCTGGCGGCAACGCCGGCGATCATCAGACCTTTGACTTTTTCTTTCTTCTCAGCAGGAGATGTCTGGTAGATTGCGAGCGCAGCAGCTGGCAGACCAAACATCATGAACGGCATTTTTCCCTGTCCTAAATACTGTGTGTAAGGTGCAAGTTCAGAAAGAGGAACTTTGTCAACGAACTGAAGGAAGATATTCAGGCATCCTTCTACGCCCTCGAACACACCGCCTAGAGCAGTCGTTCTGAATAAAGAGTTCAATACATGGTGTAAACCTGTCGGGATTAACAGACGTTCGAGCAGACCGAAGATGAATACTCCGACTGCGCCAGATCCTGTAATCACATGACCGACTGAGTTAATGACTGCAGAAATCGGTTCCCAGATGAATGGCAGAACAAGACCGAGACCAGTCATCGATACAATAACGATCAGAGCGACGAATCGTTTGCCTCCATAGAATGCAACGGCTGCCGGGAACTGAATCTTGTGGAACTTGTTGTGCAGATAGGCGGTACAAAGACCAGTAATGATACCGGCTAACGCACCCATGTCCACGGTTTCAACACCGAGAATCGTGGAGATTTTCAGGCTCGAGAAGTCCATGATTCCAGTGTTGATAGTCTGTGCAGATGCAACTAATAATGTGTAATAACCGATGAATCCGGCAAAGGCGGCAACTCCTTTGTCCTCTTTAGCCATTCCAAGGGCAATGGAAATGGAGAAGAGAACTGGCATTAACGTAAATGCGATACCAGATACTTTATTTAATGTTGAGATGATGAACAGAGGCACGCCGCTTGCCAGGAATGGCATTAAGGCCTGTACCTGTGCCTTCATCAGAGCGGATGTTAATCCGAGAACGATACCACAGGCCGCTAAGGCAGCGATTGGCATCATCAAACTTCTTCCCAGGTTTGAGAAGAAATTCATAATCTTACCTTTCTTCATTTTTCTGCTCCTCTAATTTATGCAAATGTCAGTTTGAGAACTTATTTCAGTTCAGGCCATTGATCGCCATTTGCTTCAATCAGGGCATCTAATACTTTGCGAGCTTTTTTGCCATCGTTGATTAAACGGTTCAGTGTGAATGCTTCCAATGCTTTCTGGTAGGAGTTTTCGAAGAATGCATCAACGATGAGTTTTTCGCAGGATACTTGCTGAACTAAAAGTCCTAAGTAGAACTGAGGAATAGATCCGACACGCATCGGGCGTGGTCCGTTGATACCTAATTCGCAGACAACTTCAACCATGGCATCGTTCTGCATATTGGCAATAGCACCATCGTTTTCAACGATGACGATGAAACGGCCGTTTGTGTTATAAGCGATTGCTTCAGCAACTTTGATCATCATTTCAGCGTGAGCATCGGAGATGGCATCGAATTTGTCACCTAAATGACCAGCTTTAATGATTTCTGCACATTCTTTGAAGACGCGGCTTTCACGTCCGTCGATTACTTCATCGGCACGTGTGTAGTTCGGGTTGAGGTGGCTTGCTTTGTATTCAGGATAGAGGTAGTAACCATCGTAAGTGTTTGGCAGGTAATCCGGGAAGTCTTCGAGGATTGTTTTAACGAATCCGTAAGTGTCGAGCCAGGACTGGTCACGCTGTTCAGCATCCTGTGGCAGGAATCCTTTTTCTTTTACGATCTGGCGGATTTTCGGCAGTAAATCTTCGCCAGTCTTCTTATCATATACATGAGTGAACCATCCATAGTGGTTTAATCCGAAGTAAACAGGATCGAGGTCGCCCCAGTCCATGCCTAACAGACGGCTTACAGAACGCATAACGTTTTCAGGCTGGTCGCAGATGTTGAGGATGCGTTTGTCATCCGGGAATTCACGGCGTAATGCTTCAGCAACGATTGCAGCCGGATTGGAGTAGTTTAAGATCCATGCATTCGGGGAATACTGACGGATCTGGTGAATGGATTCGATCATGTCCTTGCAGGAACGCAGACCATAAGACATACCACCGGCACCGCATGTTTCCTGACCGATCATTCCCATGCCCAGTGGGATGTGTTCGTCCTGACGGCGCATCTGCAGACCACCTGCACGCATCTGCATGAAGATGAAGTCCATATCTTCGTAAGCAACAGCCGGATCCGTTGTATAAACGAATTCTAATTCAGGGTAACGTTCAGCGAACAGGATGTCACCATACTGTCCGATCGGACGCTGACGGTCTTCGTCGATGTCGAATAAAACGAGTTTTTTTAGCGGGAATTCATCCTGCAGTCTAGCGAAGGATTTCAGGAACCCTAAAGTATAAGTGGAACCTCCACCTACGATACATACATTGAACTTTTTCATGTTTTCTCCTCTTTTTATCAGACTTGGCCAGGTCCTTTTGTTTACGGTTACATAATAGATTTTTTTGAAGAACGCGTAAATACTTTCACTTGATATGGGATTGGATACCAACATTACACAATTATTACATTTCGGGTAATGCTTTACATTCTATATAAATATATTTTTTAGTGTTGTTTTATATATCTTATTTAACCATTTTAAAATTCTTTCCTTTCTTAACGTTAATTGTGAATGTCATGAAATTCAGGTATCCATTGCGATAAACAGGAATGAACTCAGATTTTTTTCAGATGAAACAAAAGAAAAGTGTCCGGCTAGTAAAAAGAGGAGAAGATTAAAATCAGAACGTAAGCAGTGTTTCGGCGGCAAATTCCCGATTATGCCTTTATGACATGCAGAGACAAATTATACATTGTTCAGGTTTGAACATTCGTGATCTCATCCTCTGGCTGTTAAGATATTGGAGTAACGGTAAAGTATAAAAAACGAGTTAGAGCGCTTAAAATATAAAAGGAAGTATAAATATGAGAATTATTTCAGGAGATGCCCGCGGCAAGATTATCGAAGCACCAAAAGGAATGGATACCCGCCCGGTTACCGATAAGATCCGGCAGGCTCTGTTTAATATATGGCAGTTTCAGATTCCCGACTGTGATTTTCTCGATCTGTTCTCCGGATCAGGATCGATGGGATTAGAAGCCTTAAGCCGTCATGCCTGTTCGGTCATTATGGTGGAAAAAGGAAACGAAGCCGCAAATGTCATTCGGCGCAATATAAAAGCGTGTCATTTCGAAAACCGCAATGTGCGGGTTCTCGAGCAGGATGTCTTTGTTGCCATTGAGAATCTGAAAAACGAAAAGAAAACATTCGATAAAATCTATCTCGATCCTCCTTATACGGTCGATTCCATTTTCTATCCGGTCATGGAAGCATTAAGCGATGGTGCGCTCCTTAAAGAAGATGGCGAAGTGGTCATCCGTACCCGCAAGGAAAAGAAGATGGCGGACCGCTTCGGCATACTCGAGAAAGTCCGCGAGAAAACATGGGGAATCTCCACTGCCCATTTCTACCACATTGCAGATGAGCAGGAAAATGGCGGACTGAACGAAAACGGACAATAATACATAGTATGAAAGCGGGAACAATGCAGAACTTCACTTCTGTTCTTGTTCCCGCTTTTTTGAAAATACTGTCTTTGAATACGGTATCAAAACCGTTTCAAAAACAACTCAGATCTATGCACATTTTTCATAATTCAGATTGAGAGCGGTTTTCTTTAAAAACTTTGAGAAAAAGCCGTAAATGTGGCTTTTCCGTCTTGATGAATCAGATCAGATCGGCTAATTTATTATCGAACAATTCCCTGACCTATCCGGATATGTTCATCGGATATTCAGTCCTGTCTATCCAGATCACAACTACTAACTGAAAAACGGAGATCTTTATGCGTCGTCAATACATTCGCAACGAAGAACTTTACCATACATTACATCAGATTCTGAATCATCAGAATCCCGAACTTCTTGCCATATATAAAGAAGTGATTCTTTACCGTTCTGCCATTAAGTTTGCGGCGAGAAAACGGGTGGAAGAAATTCTGACGATTCCCACAAGAATGTTCTGTTCCTTTCTGAACGTCATTCTGCTGCCTGCTTTATGCCGGGTGCTATGGGTTCTTGTTTTCCCCCACCTGCAGGTCTGGGCTGTCTATACACTGTGTTCAGCCATCGGCTTTGTCAATCTTTTCTTCCTGTGGCGTTTTTTCCGGCTGATTCCTCTGTATTATACACACCGGTCTTATTTAGTCGTGGATGAATTATTTGCCCGCAAGATTCTGATCGTTCAGCAGATTCGTAAAAAAACGGCATAAACCGTGTTTTTCCATTGTTTATCTCACCTGTTCCTCAATCGGAGCAGGTTTTTTGACTTTCTTAATTTCATCCCAATTTGTGATAAATATGGTTCTAAGTAAAACTGTGTGGGATTTGTCTTTTGAATAAAAAAATTAAATCTCT
>JBJEFF010000177.1:0-4805 GCA_051873775.1 Allobaculum sp.
AGACCTTGCCTCCAACAAGAGGAAAAGTCTCATTCAACTAAACTTAATGACATTGCTATATTATATAAGAAAAAAGAAGGTTATCTCAGATTTGTTTAAACTGTTTCGAAGCCCATCCACACAAAAATGCCTGCTTGGAAGGAGCAGGCACATTGTACGATCAGTCTCATGGTTGAGTTCTAGTGGAGATATTCCACATTTTCCGCAATCAGGGAATAGTTATGATAGGTCCGGCCATCCTTTTCCACAAGGCTTGCCTGAATACGGCCCCGCACCGTCATCCAGTCATCTACATGCCCGGAAGCTACAAGGGTTTCCGCTGCACCGCGCCATAGCTGGACCACGAGTTCATCCGTTTCATACTGTCCTTTCGAATTCGGGAACGGACGCTGAACCTGCAGGCAGAGATCACATTTTTTCCACCCGTTCTTACTGGATTCGAGTTCCGGGATTTCCATTATTTTTCCAATGACACAGAACTGATTCATGTGAATCTCCCCTTTCCTGACTGTTCCTTCTGATTGTGCAGATGCTTTTTACTTTCCCTGTTGCTGTCAGACACCTATCGCAGATCTTATCCATATTCGATGGAGGGATTTCATAAAGTCCGCTTACGCAATCGCCTGATTGTAAAAACATTGTGCTTTAGATAATCCCCTCCTTTTTTTGTTTTATGAAGCTTTAGCTTGTGCTCCTAGTATAGGAAGGTTAGCCGATCCGGCCAAATCCGCTATTTGTGGATAAAACGGTAAAAAACGCAGTTTATCATCCGTCTTTGCCAGGATAAACTGCGTTTTTTCTTCTCTTATCTTCAGATAAACACGTTTCGAAAATCGTCAGACGATCCGTCTATTCGTTGTCTACGCTTTCATGATTGAGCGGATAGATTGTCGTAGTTGCTAGATGGGTAAGATCAAGACCATCAAGGAATTCGTTTACATCATTGAGGCGGATGCTTTCCAGTACATTAAGATCTTCAAGGGGATCATAGCCTTTGAAGTAGCCTTCCACGCTCTGTGAAGCAAGAGCTTCAAACCGTTCGCACATGCGAATGCTCGAAGCTTTCTCGCGGATCAGCAGACTTTCAAACACTTCTTTCGGAACTGGTGTTTTGCGCTGCAGTTCCTCTTTCACGATTTCGATGAAACGGTCTGGATCACCCGTCTGGGCATAGACGATAATGTAGCCGTGATCTTTAGAAAGGTCTGCTTCCGCTCCGCATAGTCCCCCGATTAAATGGGAGTCAATCCAGCCCTGAAAATCAGGGTTCATCGATTCGAAGCGGCTGTTCAGCCACAGATTGAGCATGTAATCATCACGGACATAATGCCAGGCATCGTCTTCTATCACATTGAGTTTGATGCCGATGCAGGTATAGGGCAGATCGATATCCATCTTGATCGTCTTTGAGTCACGGAAAACCTCAACCGGTTCATCCGGTAATACCCGCTTAGCAGGCGATTTAAATCGGGTCGAGTACTGTTTTTCCTTCTGTTCAATAAAATCGAACAGCGGCCCCAATTCGCGGCCTGTAATGCCCACGAGCACTAACTGTGCCGGGTCATACCAGGTCTGATAGAACCGGGTTAGGTCTTCAACACTGATACTGGCAATATCTTCCGGTGTGCCAAGAATTTCTTCACGCATCGGGTGATTGTGATACAGGTTTTTAAATGTCTCGGAAAGCAGGCGTGATTCCGGTTCCTGATCGTATTGTGAGTATTCGCTGAGAATAATGCCTCGCTCTTTTTCCACGGTTTCATCCGTAATCTCGAGATTCTGCACGAAATCGATCAGCAGTTCAAGCGGTTTATAAGGCTCAGCATTGGTCCATACGAAATAGGAGGTTTCGTCATAGCCAGTTGCCGCATTCGTTTTTGCCTGTGCTCGTGCGAGGGCATAGGTCACATCTTCACCATTGAGACGGAACATCTGATGTTCAAGGTAATGAGCGCAGCCGCGCGGATGGCGGACAATCTGATCCTCCATCTGATCGGTGATGTTATTGCCTCCGGCAGGAATCCCGATCATGAATAACGATTTCACAAAGCCTTTTTTCTGAATCAGGATGACATGCATGCCATTATCGAGAACACGCATTTCCCGTTTAAGCGGTAACTGAATCGTCATGGTCATCCTCCTCCTTCTGAATAAGCTGGGCACTTGCGGCAAGTTTTAAACTGCCTGCCACGCGGGCGAGATCATCCATATTGACATCCTGAATGCGTTTCATGATCTGATCGACACTGATTTGACGGGAAATGATTTCGTTGAGGAATTCCTGTTCCATCATGCTCGACGGGAAATCTTTCTGGCCTGCCATGCCATCACAGAGTTCCATCTTGACGCTCTCGAGCGTTTGCGGGTCGTAGTTCTTAGTTTTTACATTATTGATGACTTCAGCAATCAGGCGTTTAACATCCGCTAAATGTTCACGGTCCGTTCCTGTCGAAATCGCTAAAACTCCATCAAAACGGATCAGATTACTCGCAATCGAGTAACAGTAGCTATGCTGCTCACGGATGATTTCAAACAGCAGAGATACGGAGCTCGATCCGAGCAGCCCATTGAGCACAAGAAGCGCAAAATAATCCGCATGCTGCGGCAGAATGCCGGTTTCATAAATCTGAACGAGTGAGCTCTGTGAAATATCTCTTTCTAATGAAATCTCAGCCGGGTGTTCTTCAGCAACAAGGGCTTTCCATGAAGTCTGTAATCGTGTACCGGGATAACTGGTCTGTAGATAACTGCGCATTGGCTCACTGAAACTGCCGACCATCAGTGTCTGACACGGCAGTGTCTGTAAGGTCTGATACAGGTCAAGAATGTCATCGAGGGTAATCTGATCAAGATCTTCGAGATAGCCCTGCATGCTGATCGCAAGGTGGCTATCCTTACCTGCAGCTTTGAGTGCTTCGCGCAGTGCTCTTGAATCCGGATCCTGATTGAGGTAGATCAGCCGGTTTTTTAGAAGATACTTGGCTTCTTCAAGAAATTCTTCCTTGAGCAGGGGGTGACGGAGAACCTGATCCATCAGAGTCAGAATTTCATGTTCGTAGTGGGGGTCATCAACGAGATCACTGCGGATAAAACTCATCCTAAATTCAATGAGCAGTTTCTCGCCGTATCCCATTAATCCGTAGCCGACTCTTGCGCCATAAGCATGAGCATCAGCAGCCGCTTTCGCCTGACGGGTACTAAATTTTTCAGTCCGGACAGACAGCAAGGCGCACAGAAGATTCCATGAGGTAATGCTTTTGCGGTCGAGATCGGTAAACCAGCGGATACTGAGCGTGTTTTCGATAAATTTTTCAGTTCTGATTTCTTCCATAATTTCTGTTCTGTTCCTTAAATTCATGAACATTCTGTTCACAAATGATTCATTCAAAGTTTCAACTTAAAAAATCCATTCCTTATCTTAACATGTGTTCGGAAATTTGATGATTTAAGTCGCTAAGCGGTACGGTTTTATGAGCAACCGTGACTCTCGGCGCCTCAGGTTAATGTGCCCAACAAAAAAAGAGGCTTTCGCCTCTTCTCTGAAATCATTTTTGTAAATTAGCGTACGTGAATGTAGCCGATTAAAGCTGCAGAGCAGTTAACGGAGAACATTGCGGTTGTGTAACCGTTCCATCCACCATGTACAGCCATTCCGCCGCCAGCATAGATTGCCACGTGACCGCTGTAAATGATGATGTCGCCAGGAACTGGGTTGCTTGTCCAGTCACCAAGAGCTGCATAATCTTCAGGCCAGCCGTGGAAGCTGATTCCTACAGCTGCAAGAGAGTTTGTAACTAACATGGTGCAGTCCTGATTAACACCTAACTGACCCATAGCTGCTGCATAGATTGCAGAAGCAAGATCGGTATCAACAACTGGTGCTTGTTCAACAGGTTCTTCTACTACTGGTTCATCGTATACTGGTTCATCATAAACCGGTTCGTCATAAACTGGTTCATCGTATACTGGTTCATCATAAACTGGTTCATCATAAACTGGTTCATCATAAACTGGTTCATCATAAACTGGTTCTTCTACTACTGGTTCATCGTATACTGGTTCTTCTACTACCGATTCCTGATATTCAGGTTCTTCGTAGTAATTGTCAACGACTGGTTCTTCAACGTATTCTTCTTCAGGAACATAAACTTCTTCAGGAGCAATATCAGCAACTGGTGCCTGTGCTACTGGAGCTTCGCTGACTAAACCGGATTCATCAACGATCATGCCGTCAATCTGGGCATTCGTCATTAAGGATCCGTCTTCATTGAATGCGTAAGTTTCGCCGTCAATGTCTTTGAACTGATCAGTGTTCATGGAACCATCTTCGTTATAGTAAGTTTTGGCTCCGTTTTCCATCTGCCAGCCCTGTTTAACCATACCCTGATCATCGGTGTAGTAAGTAGTACCATCGAGTTCGAAGTTACCAATTACTGTACGTCCGTTTTCATCGAAATAATAACGGGCGCCATCAATGTCCATCCAGGTGGATTTCACCGGATTACCATTGGCATCAAAGTAATATTTATTACCTGCGTCATTAATCCAGGCATTTGCAACTTTGAATCCTTTTTCATCATGATAGGTTCCATCTTCATTCCATCCTGCATCCAGGCAGCCTGTCTGCTGGAAGTTATAAGTGGTACCTTGGATTTCGGATTTTCCTGTTACCGCCTGACCGTCGTTATCAAAATAATAAGTTTTGTTATCAACATTCTGCCAACCAAACTGCATTTCGCCGTTCTGGTTAAAGTAGTATGTCTGATCTTCGATCTGAGTAATACCTTTAGCTTTCTGGTGGTTAG
>JBJEFF010000178.1:0-23273 GCA_051873775.1 Allobaculum sp.
AGAGGTTTGATTTTTTAATCCAAAAGACAAATCCCACACAGTTTTACTTAGAACCAAAGTTTATTCTGCATCAGATGAACGGAACCGGATAACCTGATTTGCTGTTCGTTTCGGGACAGATCTGAAAAATTAAAATGAAAAAGAGACTGTTTATGAACAAGTTTATCAACTTTGTTCGTTGCAGTCTCTTTTTAAATTAATGGAGATTATATCGAAGTTTTACACGGTTGAGTGTTCTGTAAAGAGAAGCTGAAAATTTATTCTTCGATCTTCAGATCTTCACCGTTGGTTTTAATGACATTGTGATACCAGTAGAAGGAATCTTTGCGGATTCGTTTCAGTGTGCCGTTTCCTTTATCATCCAGGTCAACGTAGACAAAGCCGTAACGTTTTTTCATTTCACCGGTGCCTGCCGAAACTATGTCAATGCAGCCCCATGGTGTATAGCCAAGAACCGGAACACGATCAATTTCAACAGCTTTTTTCATTTCGGCAATGTGCTCAGCGAGATATTCGATTCGCTCATTGTCATGAATAGAGCCGTCTTCTTCGACGATGTCGATGTTTCCCATTCCGTTTTCAACGACGAATAACGGCTTCTGGTAACGATCGTACAGTTCATTGAGGACAAAGCGTAATCCTTTCGGATCGACTGGCCAGCCCCAAGGCGTTTTCTTCAGATAAGGGTTTGGACCAGCCTGCTGACCGCCGGTTGTAGTGGTGTTCGGTGAGAAGCGGTCAAATGCGGTTGTGCGGTAGTAAGAGAAGGCAAGATAATCAGAAGGGTTTTCTCTGAGGATCTCTTCATCTCCTTCTTCCATGACTAACTGCATGTTGTAGTTGTCAAAAATAGATTGCGCATAGTTCGGATAGGCACCGCGCATGGTGACATCACAGAACATTAATGCTTTACGGCGGAATTCGTAGGCTCCCCAGACATCTTCCGGATGACAAGTAGCAGGATAAATACCGGAGAGGGCACACATGGTACCCAGCATGAAATCAGGATTGATTTCACGGGCAATTTTATTGGCCATCGCACTGGCTACGAGCATGTAGTGGATCGCCTGAAGCTTGATACCAGCATCTTCCATAGGGGTTTCACCCTGATTGGAATTTCCTTTTGTCTTGCGGTGAACACTGGAGAGTCCGAGTGTCCAGTAGCCGCCGAGAACGTTAATTTCATCCACTGTGATCCAGTATTTTACTTTATCTTTCCAGCGTTTGAATAAGGTTGTCGCAAAGCGTAAGTAGAAATCGATGAGGCGACGATCTTTCCATCCGCCGTATTCAGTAGCCAGATGGATAGGCATGTCAAAATGCAGGATTGTGACAAGCGGTGTGATGTTGTATTTCAGCAGTTCATCAATGACTGCATCGTAGAATTTTAAGCCTTCTTCGTTTGGTTTTTCATCATCGCCGTTCGGGAAAACTCGTGTCCAGGAGATGGAGAGACGATAGGTTTTGAATCCTATTTCCGCCATGAGGGCGATGTCTTCTTTGTAGTGGTGATAGAAATCGGTAGCCTGATGGCTCGGGTAATAGTAGCCTTCTTTGAGAATGCCATGATAACCGGGCGGAATGCATTCACCCTGCTGGATGGTACATTCTTCGCCCTGGTCATTCTGACAGTAGATACGGCGCGGGTTTTCCTGATTGCCGTCAGTCATCAGATCGTGAACAGCAATTCCGCGTCCGCCTTCTTTCCAGCCACCTTCATATTGGTTGGCAGCAGTAGCGCCGCCCCAGAGAAAATCGGATGGAAAGGACATATTAATCTTCGTACTCCTCTACTGGCTGTTTGTTTGCCATTAAGACGAACGGCATATAAGTGAAGAAGCTTACGGTTAAAATAACGAGCTGAACAACTACACCCTGCCAGCCAAATCCGATGAATGCGTTGAGCAGAATTGGCAGTCCAGGTGGAACATCGAAAATACCGCACTGGATGAAGCCGATGTTAGTTGCGAACAGTGCAATTGCAGCGGCGATTGCAGAGTTGAGGATAAACGGAATTGCGTAGATCGGGTTAAGAACCAGCGGACATCCGAATACGATTGGTTCGTTGATGGAGCAAAGACCTGGTAATAAAGCTAATTTCGCAATGGCTTTCTGATCATCACGTTTAGAGAATTTCATGATCGCAAAGATCAGGGACAGTGTGATTCCGCCGCCTCCGGTAACAACGAAGCAGGTCCAGAAACCACGGGTAACAGGGTTGATTGCAGCTTTACCTGCTTCAACTAAAGCGATGTTTTCAGCAATAGCAGCAGCAGACAGAGGACCACGGATCGGTTCAATGACCATACCGCCGTGAACACCGAGGAACCAGAAGATCTGGTTGACGATTGCCATCAGGATGCATCCGATTGAAGACTGGAATGCAGTTTCTAATGGTGCCTGGACGATGGCATATAACCAGACGTTCAGATAGTTGCCAGTCAGCAGGAAGAAGATATTGCCGCCTAAGGCAAAGAAAGTCAGGATGATAAAAATCGGGATTAAAGTATTGAAGCTGACCGCAATACCATGTGGTACTGATGGCGGTAATTTGATTTTCAGTTTTTCAATGCTCATGAGTTTTTTGAGGATTTCAACGGAGAGCATGCTCACGATCATGCCGACGAATAATCCCTGAGCACCGATAACGCTTGAATTCAGACCGGTAGCTGATCCGCTGAGTTCGTCAATGATGACTTCAACAGTGCTCGGGCAAACGAGCAGGTAAGTCGCTAATGCCATGATACCGGAGATGTATTCCGGCATTTTTTCCTTGCGGGCAAGGTTCATCGCAATAAGGAAGACGATTGGCAGTGTCATACAGGAAATAGTGACAAAGTTCATCATCGAGAATGCTGGAGAGAGGTTGGAGAGCCATGGAATCCACTGTGCAAGACCATTCTTGCCGGCAACTAAAGTATTAAGTAAAGTTCCGAATGACCCGACGATAATGAAGGGAACAAAATCGGTAAACGCAGCACGGATCGAGCCGAGGTATTTGTTTTCATCAATAACACTGGCTAGATCGAGCAGCTTGTCCTGAAGCTTTTCGAACATGTATTATTCTCCTTTCGCAAGTTTTTCTGCCTGTGCAAGGACTTTCTTTCCGTTGCAGGTACCATAAGCAACAGAGTCGATTACATCGACGACGGCAGCATCGCCAACTTGTTTTTTTACACGGCGCAGAGCATGACGGATCTGCGGTCCGAGAAGCAGAACATCGAAGTTGCCCATTTCATTTTCAATTTCGCCCTGTTCAACTGCCCAGATTTTATAATCTTTGCCCTGTTCTTTAGCAGCTTCCTGCATTTTGGAAACTACCAGGCTAGTGGACATGCCTGCGTTGCAAGCTAACATAATATTCATAATTTGTTTTCCTTTTTCGTTAATAAATATTGGTTTCGAGTTTAGAAGCTTTGCGGTGCTTAATAAATTGCAGTTTTCTCAATCACATGTTCCATCGAGAATAATAGAACTTGCAGAATTGCCTGATGAATCATTCCGAGATTTTCAAAAAGCAATTGGTCATGGAGAAGAGTGCTGATGACTCATATGAGAACTGCCTTTTGATGATCTTAGAATCAGTCGATCTGTAAATCGCCTTCAATGCCAGCGTGTTCACGAAGCTGCTGAAGACCGCGATAGATATTTACGAATTCAACGGCAAGATCACTGAGGATCATTGCGGTAGTCAGGTGGTCCTGAGCGTGAATCAGGATGATGTTGATATCTGCACCTTCGCCTTTAGCTTCAGCCTGAATCAGATCGGTCTGAGTCTGGTGTGCTTTGCGAAGGTCTTCCTGGGCTTCTTTAATCAGAGAAAACGCTTCGTCAAAGTCGAACTCTCTGGCTGCTTCGATTGCCATCAGTGATTTGGATTTTGAATTTCCTGCGTTCAGGATCAGTCCAAAAGAAGTTTCATAGGAGTCGTTCATTTTTTGTAGTCCTTTCTTTCATCAAGCCGGCCGTGCTTTGATGGTTTTATGATACCGGGGGGGTTCACTTTTCCTCCACGGGTGCTTTTTCCGCGTTTGAAGCAGGGAATGCGGAAATATGATGCGTTCTGCACGACTGAAAATCCGGAAATAAAAAGACAGCATTTCCGCATTGAAAAGAAGGACTGTAACGAAAAAAAACAATTAAAAAATCCGTAGTACATAAAGAATATCCCGAAATTCCGGGGATTATTTCTATTCAGGCAAAAAAGAAGAAAAAAGCCGGCAAGTCATTACTTGCCGACAACTTCGGTTTTAAAAAGATGATCCCATAAGGCATATCGTGAATTGCGTAAAGCCATCCAGCATCCTGCAAGGACAACTGTCCACAGTCCGATTTCAACCCTGATACTATCCAGGTCGTACTGTAAGAGCAGGGAAAGAAACTGCCGGCAGTATGATCCGACAGGGGACAGACCGAGAAGCAGGCCGAGGACAACGAACTGTCTGAAAAACAGCTTGCCTTTCCTGATCGGAGATCCGTCGCGATTGCGTAAGCTAAGGCGCATGAATTTCTTGCCGAGGGTCGCACCGTCTTTGCTGCGAAGTGGCAGAATGACTAAATAAAAGATACCAAAGGCAAGGATTATGGTAAGCAGAATACCAATCTGCGTCAGGGAATAGCCGTTTGCGGCAAAAGAATAAAAATCTGTCTGCAGGGGCTGACCTTTAAAACTGATTCCGTAAATCAGGGACATTGCAGCCCCGATCGTCATCCCGGAAATCAGGTAATCGATAATGACTGCTCCTGCACGGCGGCTTAATAGCTGAGATGCCACCGCAATTTCAGAGGCTGTTTTCGGAGTGCGGACAGTCTGGTGTTTCAGTGAGAGAAGACTCATGATGATCCTTTCTATTTCTGGTTTATGCAGGCAGTCATGCAAAGATGACTGACGTGATTAGCGATTTTTTCTGGATTTTGGTTCGTGATTGAATTTGAGTTCCGGATTGGACTGATAGGCAGCAAGAATTTCATCGGCATATTTCAGTAATCCTTCACCATCAAGAAGTCCGTAACACTGTCCCGGAACGAGAGCAATCGGAAGCTGCTGATGATAAGTTTTCCAGATCCGGTTATAGGCATGAAGAAGCTGAGGGGCGAGAAACAGAATGTCTGATTCACCGATCAGATCGTCGATTTTATCGATATCGATACACTGAGCTTTATCGCTGCGGGACATTGCTTTTGCTGCAAGATTGATCTTCCGGGCGAGCAGACTTGTTGAGAGACCGGCATTACAAGCTAAAAGGATTCTCATAGTTCTTCCTCCTGTCGCATTTCCTCTTCCAGTGTAGCAAATACTTCCAGCAATGTTTTAAATTGTCCGGAATTGATGATCTTCTGTATAAGAGACGGTTCGACAAGAAGTCGGCTGGCAAGCTGGTAGAAATCCATCAGATTGCGGTCCATGTTGTTTTCCATGCACAGCATAAAGACAAACTGAATTTTCTGACGATCCCAGAGAATCGGCTTTTTCAGAATCAGAACCGCCGCAAAAGTTTTTGCGGTGACCGGTCGTACAGGATGCGGCATGGCAATTAAATTAAAGAACTCTGTTCCGGCGAGGTTTTCTCTTTCCATAATCAGGTCGATAAAGTCATCCGGCAACGGATATTTTTTTCGGATCTCGCGATCAAGAAAAGCGAGTACTTCTTCACGGCTTTTCAGATCGGAATCCGTGAAGAATAATTCCGGATCAAAATAGTTTTCCATCAGGGTATACGGCGTTTCTTTCAGAACCTGACGTACCGTTCTGACTTCATTGTCTTCTTCCATGAAGGAACTGATTTTTATGACCGGAACGGGCAGACTGAGCGACAAGTCAACAGTGGAAAACACGTAGTCGATTCCGGAAAGATCCATATTCGGTAATGAATACAGATCGGCAGTCTTAAGTGAAGAGAGGTAATCGCCGAATTTTGAACGGAAGATATAAGACAGCATCTGTGAGGTGCCTCTGCCTGTTGCGCAGACAATTACAATGTTTTTCTTCTCATAACCGTGCCGTTTCCGTTCGAGAGCAAGATTGAAATGAAGTGCTAAATAGCCTACTTCATCTTCGCGTAACTTGGTGTGGTAGGTGCTGTTGATGACGGTAGAAGTCGTCACAGCCATGTTATAGGCGAGCGGATAACGGGTTTTAATATCTTTTAGCAGAGGGTTATGGAGCACCATGTCGTACTGAATGCGGATATCGAGCGGGACCATATGCAGTGAAAGCATCATCCGCAGATCAAAGTCATCCGTAAAATCAATTCCGTATTCTGTTTTAATCTGTTCGATCATCTTTCCGGAAAGCTCAAAGATTTCGGAACTGATCATCATATTCGGGCGATGGTCATTGGCGTTGAGGATTCGTTTGGATGCGAGATGAATCGCAATATAACAGATTTCATCGGGTGGAAAAATCTGCTTGGTGCAGGTGAACAGTGACCGTGCAATTTCCTCGGCTAATTCATATTCCGGCCATTCCATGATCTCGCGCTGATGTTCAGCATCGAGAATCGGCTCACTAGTCGATTCCATGCGCTGCAGAGTAATGTAAATGTGAATCAGAAGGTTCTGCAGACTTGTTGAGGAAATCTGGAAATTATGCTTGGAAAGCTTTTCATTTAGCAGTTCGCTGATCTGCTTAAGCAGGGGCAGATTGCCCCGTTTGAATTCCTGCAGACCACTTTGACTTTCAATAACATGACTGGCAAGACATAGACGTAAGTCAAATTCGCTGCCTTCTGCTTGCAGTCCGTAACCGGGACGGGAAACAAGTTGAATGTTATAGCTGTCCAGAATGGAGCGGACTTCTTTTAAATCTGCCGACAGACTGGAAGTTGAAATGTACAGCTGATCACTCAGATCCTCAATCTTGATCCAGTCAGGTGCCTGCAGAAAACGGCTGACAAGATAGTTTACCCGTTCCTTCGGAGTTGTCGGCTGCTGGAAATGCGCCATGTTCATGAAAACGGAGTACTTTTCTCTGTCTTCAATCAAAAGACGCATCCCCTTACGCGGGGATGTCTGAATCTTTGTGCCGGTCTGATCTGCATGATCGTTGATCAACTTGATTTCGTTGCGGATAGTTTTTGAACTTAAAGCAAGCTCACTCGCAAGACGTTCACTTGACCGGTATTCATTTTCGGAAAGCAAAGTTAGAATTTTCTTTGCACGTTCGATATTCATAACTCACCTATTCTCATCTGTTTTACAGGATTAATATAGAATTCAGATTTAAAAACCTCCATGGGAATTTTTTCCCCATAAGTTTTCTGAATGTGGAACTTTAAAAAGAAAATCGGCAGGAGCTGGACTGCCTGAAAATCAGGTATAACGCGTACAATAACCGGATCTTGAAGATGGGAAGGTTATCTGATATGAAAAAATATAAGGAAAAGACAGAAGAATCGGATTTAGAAATCTGAAAAACTCTTCTGCCTTTTTTGAATGCGGAAAACAGAACTGATTAGTAAAGTTCAGGCCGGCGCAGATTCCAGAATGGGGAACGGGTGCGGATCTTTTCGACCTGATCCGGATCGATCTCCAGGGTCAAAATACCGGGCTTGTCATCAAGCTGTTTAAGAATTCTGCCATCAGGACCGGTAATCAGAGAATGACCGTAACTCGAGTAAGTGGAATACTCTGCACGAGCGGGATTAACGGCACAGTAGAAGACTTCGTTTTCCATGGAACGTGTTTTAAATAACGCATCCCAGTGCAGTGGTCCGACTTTGTCATTAAATCCGCATGGAGCCGCAATCATAAAACAGTCATGCGCAATCGCCCGGGCTGTTTCCGGGAAACGGTTGTCAAAACAGATCAGGATTCCGATTCTGCCCCATGGAGTCTGGATCGTTTTCAGCACATCGCCCGGAGTGAAGACATCGCTTTCCCGGTATGTGTTTTTTCTGGTGTGAACTTCAAGCAGGTGAGTCTTGTCGGCAGTTTCCACGATTTCGCCCTGATCATTAATAATGGCACAGGAATTGTAGAGCTGCTCTTCGTCTTTACGCGGTAAGGTTCCGGCAATAATCCAGATCGAGAAAAAGCGGGCTAGAATTCTTAAAGCAGGAATGTAATACTCCCATTCATCCTGATGTTTCAGAATATCTTCGTTGATAAACGGAGTGTTCCAAAGCTCTGGCAGGATCACGAGATCGGTATGATCCAGATTTGCGGTATGACAGATCATGTCACAGACCTGCTTAAGATTCTCAGATGGGGTGTCGCTGACGACTGGCTGAAGTAAAGAAACGATCATATCAAGACCTTCTTTCTGACTGTTTGAATATGCGGACGGCTGCGGATCAGTATCCGATTTTATACGAAATCTATCGGGAATCTCTCAAGTGAGTAAGCGACTTAGATTCATCGCGTAATGTCCGCTATAATACATTTCATGGACATTAAAGGATTGTTAGACTGGTATACCAGAGAGAAACGCGATCTGCCTTTTCGGCATGATAAGAACCCGTATCACATATGGGTTTCCGAGATTATGTCGCAGCAGACACGAATAGAAGCGATGATTCCTTATTATAACCGTTTTATCAAACGCTATCCGACGCTATCCGATCTCGCTTTTGCGGATGATGATGAGTTAACTAAACTTTGGCAGGGTCTTGGTTACTATGCAAGAGTTCGCAATATGAAAAAAGCGGCTCAGGTATGCCGGAATGAGTATGACGGCAAACTCCCTGAAACGAAAAAGGAATTGAAGAAACTGCCCGGAATCGGCGACTACACGGCAGGTGCAATCGCATCGATCGCAAATAATGAGCGCTGTACGGCAATCGATGGCAATGTCATCCGCGTCTGTTCGCGTTATTACTGGCTTGAACAGGATTTCAATGTTCCGAAGAATAAAAAGTGGCTGGATGAATTCTTGCAGACAAAGCTTCCCGAAGCGGAAAAAATGCCTGATTTCACCCAGGCAATGATGGAACTAGGCGCTCGCATCTGCACGCCGAAAGTCGCAAGATGTTCGCAATGCCCCATACAGGCAACCTGCATCGGCGCAACAAAGGAAAACCCGCGCTTGCTTCCGGTGGCAAAAAAGAAACTCGAGCAGAAAACAGAAGAAAAGGGCGTACTGATTGTTGCCGGATGGAAAGATGGGCAGTGGTGGATCCATCTTAACCAGCGAAGCGCAAACGGCCTGCTTGCGGGAATGTATGAATTTGATGACAACTGGGCTGATTTCATCAAGATCCAGACGGAATCGGCGATATCTGTCAACCAGGATGGAATTGGTGATTTGGAACAAACACAGATCGTTCATGATGGACACGGTGCATTTAATGTTTTGCCAATTTATGCTCAGTATGATCTTGAAACGGATGAATTTGTGTTCAGCCATAAAATATGGAAGATGAAAGGCGAATTGATTCTTAGCGAAGTCAAAGATGGCTTTTTAACTTTGCAGAAGATAGAATCCGAAAAAGCGATCCCGACTGCTTATGCGAGGATGTATCAGCGCGCTCTCGATCAGCTAGCAAAAGTTGATCCAAAAGACATTTGGAAATGAACTGGGAATAGAAAGATCAGATTTCAAAGTTTTGAAAAATTCACATGTGGTTGAAAGGGTTTGATGCATAAAACCATTCGATTAAAAATAGTAATGAAATGGAAGGTTTGAAAGGACGGATGAAATGGAACGACAGGTAAAAATGGTGGTCTGTGATCTCGATGGAACTTTGCTTTTTGATCCATCCCGCATCACAAAACGCACAAAGAAAACGATACGCAAACTGCGCAGCCAGGGGATTCTATTTGGCATCTGCTCAGGTCGTTCCGCGATTGCGCTTCAGCAGAAAGTCAGAACGTGGGGAATTGAAAATGATGTGGATTTCGTACTCGGATTCAATGGAGCAATGTTCTGGGACCCAAAAAGCGGAAAAGTGGAATCCCAGCTGGAATTGAAACCGGAAGACATCAAACCGATTATGGATGCCTGCAAAGGCTATAATTTTGCGTTTGGCGAATACCAGGATCAAAACATGATCGTTTCGAAAATCAATTTTCTCACTCAAGCTATGGGTGGTCGCAATGAGCTTGGCTTGAAACAGGTCAGCAAGAAGGAACTGTTGCGTCCGGCGCTGAAGTTTATGGCGATCGGGATGCCCTGGACCGTTGGCAAGTGGCTGAAATCCGACTGCCGATCCACGCTGAAAACAGCGCGAGTTTTTCGCTCCGGACCATTTCTGCTTGAATTTGTTCATCGCGATCTTTCCAAGCTTGAAGGGATCAAGACAATCTGCAACAAGTACAATGTCCGGCTTGATCAAGTCGTGACATTTGGCAATGACAACAATGACTTGGAAATGCTTGAAGGAACAATTGGCGTAGCAATGGGGAATGCTTTAAAGAACGTCAAAGCTGTAAGCAGTTATGTAACCTGCTCGAATTTCCGTGACGGAGTCGCCAAATTCATCGAAAAGAATATTCTCGATCCCAACGCTAAAGCGCTGCATGCCAAGAACATTAAATAGAATTCGATGCAAAAATGCCGGATTGCCGATAAGCAAGGCATTTTCATCCCTTCCTTTCGGTTTTCTTCCTTTACTGAAAGCCTAAAGAATTGTAAAATAAACAAGTTTAAGGTTGCTTTGTATTTTTTATGTTTGCTTTTTTGGGGCAGCCTGAACTAGAGGTTGATCGATCGCTGAAGCGATCCGGATTTTGGGACCGCCAAAGGATGCTTTCACCTGAACCAAGCTGATTATGGAAACCAGGAATTCTGCTTGATTCCATAGACGAATCAGTCAGAAAAGATTTGAAAAGAAGGTAGCGTAGGGCAAGCAGATCACTCTATGCTAGAATGAAATTTACAGAAATTAAGTGAGAGGAGATATTAATGGCTCTTTTTGGAGGAATGTTCTCAGAAGAAGCAAGAGAACTGAAGCAATTAGAAAAAACTGCAGATAAAGTTCTTTCTTATGATGAAGCAATGAAGAAGCTCACTGATGAGGAGCTCAGACATAAAACCGAAGAGTACAGAGACCGTCTTGCCAAAGGCGAAACTCTGGACGATCTTCTGCCAGAAGCCTTCGCGACTGCGCGTGAAGCCGCATACCGTGTAATCGGTGAAAAACCGTACAAGGTACAGATCGAAGGTTCTGCCGCAATGCACCGTGGTGATATTGCGGAAATGAAAACCGGTGAAGGTAAAACCCTGACTGCTACTATGGCAGTTTACTTAAATGCCCTCGAAGGTAAAGGTGTTCACGTTATTACCGTCAACGAATACCTTGCCGGACGTGACGCGGCATGGATGGGTGAAATCTACCGTTTTCTCGGCCTGACTGTCGGCGTCAACAAGCGCGAACTGTCCCCGGCTGAAAAACGCGAAGCTTATGCGAGCGATATTACGTATACAACCAACTCCGAACTCGGATTCGACTACCTGCGTGACAACATGGTCACTAATGTAGCTGACCGTGTACTTCGTGGTCTGCATGTTGCGATCGTCGATGAAGTTGACTCTGTTCTGATCGATGAATCCCGTACACCACTGATTATTTCCGGTGGCAAGAAGGATACGGCTAACCTCTATATTGCGGCTGACCGTTTCGTTAAGACATTAACGGCTCCGGAATACGAATACGACAAATATTCCAAGGAACAGAAAATCGTTTCCGGTGATTATGACATCGACGAAAAAACACGTCAGGTTATGTTAACGGATTCCGGTGTTGAAAAAGGTGAAAAGTTCTTTAATCTGGCTAACCTGTACGATATGGAAAACACTCAGCTCGTTCACCATATCAACCAGGCTTTAAAAGCAAACTACATCATGATGAAAGATGTGGAATACGTAGTCAGCGATGAACAGGAAATCGTCATTGTCGACCAGTTCACCGGCCGTACAATGCCGGGTCGTGCTTATTCCGATGGTCTGCATCAGGCAATTGAAGCCAAGGAATGCGTACCAATCAAGGAAGAAACTTCCACACTCGCAACGATTACTTACCAGAACTTCTTCCGTCTGTATGAAAAACTTGCGGGTATGACAGGTACCGCAAAAACAGAAGAAGAAGAGTTCCTGAATACCTACAACATGCGCGTTGTCGTTATTCCGACAAACCGTCCAATTGCCCGTAAGGATTTACCGGATGAAATCTACGGCAAGAAAGCCGATAAATATAAAGCATTAGTCCGCAAAGTTAAGGAACTTTACGAAAAAGGCCAGCCGGTTCTGGTGGGTACAATCGCCGTTGAAGTTTCCGAACTGCTGCACCAGATGCTTGTCGCAGAAGGAATTCCTCACGAAGTCCTCAACGCGAAAAACCATGCCCGCGAAGCGGAAATCGTCGCTAAAGCCGGCAGACCAAAAGCTGTAACGATCGCAACCAACATGGCTGGTCGTGGTACCGATATTAAACTGACGAAGGAAAGCCGTGAACTCGGCGGCCTTGCCGTATTAGGTTCCGAACGTCATGAATCCCGCCGTATCGACAACCAGCTGCGTGGTCGTTCCGGACGTCAGGGTGACCCTGGATTCTCCAAATTCTATGTTTCCCTTGAAGACGATCTGATGGTTCGTTTCGGTACAGATAAACTGAAAAACCTGTTCTCTTCCTTAGGAGACGAACAGATCGAATCCAAACAGGTTACCCGTTCCATTACCATGGCACAGAAAAAAGTCGAAGGCTTCAACTTCGATACCCGTAAAAACCTGCTCGACTACGATGACGTATTAAGAAGACAGCGTGAAATCATCTACGGTCAGCGCAACAAAGTCTTAGAGAGCGACAATGTCCATGACATGGTCAAACTGATTTTCGAAAAAGTCATCGATCAGGCTTTACAGGCAAACCTGACTGAATCCCGCAAGAACGAAATCGATCTGCCGGGTCTCGTTAAATCTCTTGAAATGATGGGCTTAACCGGTGATCGTGCGATCCATGTCACTGAACTGGAAGGCAAAGATTACAAGCAGCTTCAGGAATACATCACCAATAAAGTATGGACGGATTACGAAAACGAAATCGAACTCGCAAAAGCTCAGTTCCTGCCGTTCGAGAAAAACGTCGTATTACGTAACATCGACCGTAACTGGGTTGAACATATCGACCGTATGGACAAACTGAGAAGTGGTATCTACCTGCGTTCCTACGCACAGAACAACCCGCTTCAGCAGTATGTTCAGGAAGGCTTTGACATGTTTGAAGACATGAACCGCCGCATCGACCGCGAAATTGCTTCCTACCTGCTTAAAGTCCGTATCCGTCAGGAAAAACCGCAGAATAAAGTAGAACAGGCCCGCGAAGCCGTGGAGGCTAGAAAAAATGGAACTGTTCGAGCTTAAACAGATTCTGTCTACTCACCTGGAGAAGTTGGACGCTCTGGGTGAGTCACTTTGACTTACCTGCCAAAAAAGAAAAAATTAAAGAATATGACCAGATGATGCTCGAGGACGGGTTCTGGAACGACCAGAAGAAGGCGCAGAACATCATACGCCGTCAGAATGCTCTCAAGGATATCGTCAGTTCGTACTCCGAACTGCGCGAACAGTTTGACGGACTGAACGAAACCGCCGAAGCGCTCAAAGCAGAAATGGATGAAGAACTGCTCGAAATGGCAGCTCTTGAAGCCGAAGAAGCGGTCACCAAAATGGATGACTTCGAAGTAAAAGTCCTCCTGTCCGGCGAATATGATAACTCCAATGCGATTCTCGAATTCCATCCGGGCGCCGGAGGAACGGAATCGTGTGACTGGACGGCTATGCTCTACCGCATGTATACCCGCTATGCTCAGGCAAAAGGATTTAAAGTCTCTGTTCTCGACTATCAGGATGGTGAAGAAGCGGGCATTAAATCGGCAACGATTCTCATTGAAGGCGAAAAAGCCTACGGCTATCTGAAAGGCGAAAAAGGCGTTCACCGTCTCGTGCGTATCTCTCCGTTTGATGCGGGCGCAAGACGGCATACTTCCTTCTCGTCAGTAGAAGTTATGCCGCAGTTTAACGATGAAATCGAAATCGAGATCAAGCCGGAAGATCTGATCATCGAAACCAAACGTGCATCGGGTGCCGGAGGTCAGCACATCAACAAGACTGACTCGGCGATCCGCATGGTTCATAAGCCGACCGGAATTGTCGCAACCTGCCAGTCCGGACGAAGCCAGATTCAGAACCGTGAAGAAGCGCTCAATATCCTCAAATCCCGCCTGCTCCAGCGCGAGATTGAGGAACAGCAGAAAAAGATTGCGGCGCTCAAAGGGGAAACCAAAGCAAATGAATGGGGAAGCCAGATCCGCTCCTATGTTCTGCATCCGTACACACTCGTCAAGGATGCGAGAACCGGCTATGAAACTAGCCAGGCTCAGAGCGTACTCGATGGCAACCTCGATGGTTTTATCTTCGCTTGGCTGAAATCACAGATCGCATAACCATTTCAATATGAAATACAGACTGTCTGAATCGGATTTCGGGCAGTCTTTTTCTATGGGAAGTTTTACATTTTGAAGAAGTTTGCGGAAAACTGATCACTCTTTAAGTCTGTTTGGAGAATCATCGGTACAATGAAAGGGAAAGATTCATCTAGAAGGAGAAAACGAATATGAAAATTCATTCCAGTGTTCTCGAACTCATCGGAAATACTCCGCTTGTTGAAGTGAAGAATATAGAAAAGAACGACCACCTTGATGCGAGAGTTGTCGTTAAAATTGAATCCGGAAACCCGGGAGGCTCTGCCAAGGACCGCGTCGGCTTAAATATGATTCTCAAGGCAGAACAGGAAGGCAAGCTTAAGGAAGGAACAACGATCATTGAAGCAACTTCCGGCAATACCGGAATCGGTCTTGCGATGGTTGCCGCAAAACGTGGTTACGATGTCATCATCGTCATGCCGGACTCCATGTCGGCAGAACGCCGCAACCTGCTCAAGGCTTTCGGCGCAAAACTTGAACTCACCCCGGGTGCGAAAGGTATGGCGGGTGCCATTGAACGGGCAGACGAACTCGCAAAAGAAATCGGAGATGTCTTCATTGCCGGCCAGTTCGAAAATGAGGCCAACCCTGAAATTCACTACATGACAACCGGACCGGAAATCTGGAACGATACCGATGGTCAGGTCGACATCTTTGTTGCCGGAATCGGAACCGGCGGTACGATCAGCGGTACAGGTAAATATTTAAAAGAACAGAACCCGAACGTGAAGATCGTCGGTGTTGAACCGACCAATTCCGCCGTATTATCTGGCGGTAAGCCGGGTCCGCATGGTCTGCAGGGTATCGGAGCAGGCTTTGTCCCGAATACCTTAGATACGCAGATTTATGATGAAATCATCAAAATCGATGATGAACAGGCCTATGAAGCAGGACGCAAACTTGCCCAGACCGAAGGCATTCTTGCCGGAATTACCTCCGGTGCAGCACTTGCGGCAGCTGAAGAACTCGCAAAACGTCCGGAAAACAAAGGAAAGCTCATTGTGGCTTTCCTGCCGGATACAGGTGACCGTTATCTGTCCACCAAAATGTTCAGCGAATAAGGGAAATTAATAAATAAAGAAAAGCAGTTTTAAAAGATTAAAAATGCACCGGTAATCCTGAGGGAAAAGCAGGTGCATTTTTTCGTGCAAAAGAAAAGCAGGCTGAATATTCAGCCTGCATGATTCATCAGAATTTAATTTACATATCGATGACGTCGTTATTTTTGTTCAGTGCCTGGAAGACGAGAATAATAGCTTCAAAAATCAGAACGTAGCCAGTAATCGACATAATCATGTTGATGACACTGCCCGGACGCATAATCAGGAAAACGGAAACACCGAGCATGACAAATGCGACGACAAGGTCAATAGCCCATGAAGCAACACCCGCACGTTTGAAGACGAGTGCTTTCTGAATCTGCGCGATCGAGTTGACCAGAATAAACAGACCGGCAAGAATCGGGAAGAAGTTCAGCAGCATCTGCGGATTGGATGCGAGAAACAGACCAAGGATCAGCGAAGGAATACCAACGAAGATCGGAGTCATATCGTTTGAGTACTGACGGGCTGTAAAATATGTGTACATTTCATAGCCGCCGAATACACAGGCAAGAAGGCCAAGCATACGGATAATTGTAGTCAGGATGCGTCCGGAAAAGAAGCACAGGACGATACCGAACAGAAAATACATCAGAGCGACAAGCAGCGTATCTTTTTTTGAAGGTGATAAGAAATGTTTCATGAAAATCCCTCCATCTTTCTAAGTTCATTATCTTTAAAAATAAATCAGAAAAATCAGAATATGCCTGACTTTTCAATCGGAACTATTTAAATTATAGCCTATAAACCATTTGTTCTATCTTACATCGCTAAAAGGGCTTTGATTCAGCCGATCTATATGTATTCGAAAGTCCTCCATAACCGCGGTTCTATATCTATACATTGCATGGCTTTTTGAAAAGGAATGGATTCGCGCTAGAATAAAAGCACAGAGCCAAACGGATAGTCTGAGTGTCATCGACTACCAGAACACGTTTAGCGCCAAAGGAGTTTTATATGAAAAAAGCTGCAGTAGTAATGGATACAGGATTTGAAGAATTAGAAGCAATGGGCCCAATCGCCCTGCTGCGCCGTGCAGGAATGGAAGTGGATTTAGTCAGCGCCAACAACGCCAATGAAGTAACCGGTCGTTTTGGCGTAACGTATTCCCCGGCTACCCCGTTCAAGGATTATGATTTTTCCGATGTGGATGTATTAATCATTCCGGGTGGTGGACACTGGCCGAAAATTGAAGCAAATGAAGCTGTGAAGGATGTTGCCCGTCAGTTCTACAACAACCCGGATAAATGGTTAGCCGCAATTTGCGCTGCTCCGACCATTCTCGGACGCATGGGCTTATTAAAAGGGAAGAACTACACCTGCTTTACTTCCATGAATGAGGATTTCGGCGGCACTTATATCGATCAGCGCGCTGTCGTCGATGGCCGTCTGATTACCGGACGTTCTGCCGATGCCGCAATTGATTTTGCGTATGCGATCATGGAATCTGTTTTAGGTAAGGAAAAGACAGACGAAGTCAAAGCTTCGATTTTTGCCCACTAATCACTGAATAGTACAGAAAATGAAGAAGGGGGATAACCTGAACGGCTGTCCTCCTTTTTTCGTTGGCGATAAAAAACCTCCCGACATCAGACAGACGGGAGGTTCATGACATAGAAATTTCAATAAAGAAGTAGACAGATGAGAAGGAGATGGAACGGGATCTGTCTAAAACATATTATTCCGCAACGGTCTCGGCAATCGGTGCCTGCAGGAAGTCCTTGATCCTCTTTCCATCCAGGAAGCCTTCCAGATACAGTTTGTGCAGGTTAGTCGGATTGCGTTCAAGCGTATCGACACCCATCGTATCCTGCGGAGCAACGATCAGAACTTTACCTTCTTTTTCAAGCTCTTTTGCTTTGGCGACCGTCTGGTTGTAACGCTCAGCACGGGAACGAAGACCTTCGGCAGCCTGAGGGTAGTGCTTCATGAAGAATGCGACCATTACATCCTTAGTGGCTTTACGATCGATATCCGATGGTTTAGTCAGAATGATGACAACTTTGTCCGCACCCATTTCCAGTGCTTTTTCCAGAGGAATGGCATCAGATAAGGCACCATCGAAGAAAGGAACGCCGGCAATCATATAAGGCTTGTTGACGACTGGAATCGAACAGCTAGCCTTGAAAATATCGTACTGGTTTTCTTCCAGCCAGTGACGGTCAAAGTAGGCAGGCTTACCCGTGATCGCATTTGTCGCAACAACGACCATCTGTGTTTTCGATTTCTTGAATGCTTCGTAGTCCAGCGGGAATTCGCCATCCGAATTGGAAAGCGTACTGTAAATATAGTCCATATCCACAAAGGATCCGGTCTTGAGATAGTTCTGAACCGACATGTATTCCGGACGACCGGAATATTCACGGTAGAACATATAGTTACGTCCGATCTGATTGGCGAGATAACTTGCGACGTTTGCGGAACCTGCACTGATTCCGATTGCAATATCAAAGCGGATGTCATCCATCATGCACGCATCAAATACACCAGCGGCATACATGCCACGCATGCCTCCGCCAACATCAATTACTGCAGTTCTCATAGATAAACTCCTTTCCAACAATCTGAATGATAATTTTAGAAGTCACTTTATATTATATAGGCATATTTTAACCGAAAATCTCAGACAGCCTTTTCAATCTGTTGAAAAAGCAGAAAAACATGACCTCCAGAAAAAGATAACGGAAACGAAAGATGAGCGGTAAAATGAGAAAGGAAATAACAGATTTCCGATCCTGATTTGCTGTGAATCCGATTCAGATTCAAAACTGGGAAACCGGACTATTCTTGATTTCAGAAGGCTCATGAACTACAATTACTTTACGTGTGCGCCCGTAGCTCAATGGATAGAGTGACAGATTCCGATTCTGGCGGTTGGAGGTTCGAGTCCTCTCGGGCGCGCCATTTTTATTTTTTGCGATTTGGACCATTCATTTTATTCTCCCTATAGTTCAACGGATATAACGAGCCCCTCCTAAGGGTTAGATGCAGGTTCGATTCCTGCTAGGGAGGCCAGTGAAACATTACCGAAGACTCACTCCGATATGAGTTTTCGGTTTTTTATTGCCCGTATGAACGATTCCTACCAGGAAAAGTGGATTCTAGAATAGAAAAATGTAAAACTGTGCAAAAATCTATCCTAGAATAAGGATATGGATTATGAAAAAGGTCTAAAAATAGAATTCTAGAATGGAAAAGTGTAAAACTTAGCAAAAATCTATTCTAAAAACAAGGCGGATGAGCCGATATTTAGCCTAAAGGAATTTTTCAAATAAAATTAGGTAAATAATTTGGAAGACGCTAATTCTAAAGAGGTTGTTAACCATAAGAAATAGTGAGAGGAGGAGCGATGATGGAAATTCGTAGAGATTTTTATTTAGATAAACTGATAAAAAGAAAAAATAATGGATTGATTAAAGTTATTACGGGTGTTCGCCTATGCGGAAAGTCCTATTTGCTAAATAATATTTTCTATCGTCATTTACTTGATAACGGAGTTGATACAAACCATATTATTCGATTCGCTTTTGATTCAGGACGTGATCTAAGTTCAATTGGTGAAAACCTAATTCAGATTGATAAAGAAAAGCGAGGAATAGATCCGGAAAAATTCATCGAATATGTTCGCTCGCAGATCGTTGATGATGAAATGTATTATCTCTTACTCGATGAAATTCAGCTTTTGGATTCATTTGTGACAGTACTGAATGGATATTTATATGAAGAAAATATCGATGTATATGTGACGGGAAGTAATGCCAAACTTCTGTCAAAAGATATTGCGACAGAGTTTGCCGGTCGTGGAGATGAAATTCATATGTATCCGCTGAGTTTCGCAGAATTCATGTCCGTCTATCCTGGTGACAAATATGAAGGTCTAGCTCAGTACATGCTCTATGGGGGTATTCCATTGGTTGTTTTGCGTACCGATATAAATGATAAGGCAGAAATGCTTCAAAACTTGTTTAATGAGATCTACATTCGTGACATCACCCGACGAAACCGGGTGAGAAATACTGGAGAACTGGAAGATTTATTGAACATACTTTCCTCATCGATTGGTTCGCTGACAAATCCTGAAAAACTAAAAAGAAGTTTTAAATCTAAGAAAAATTCCAGAATTACTTCTCCGACAATAAAAAAATATCTGGATTATTTTGAGGATTCTTTTCTCATTGAATCAGCTCAGCGATACGATATTAAAGGGAAAGCTTATATTGAAACGCCGAAAAAATACTATTTTTCTGATCTAGGATTACGTAATGCAAGAATCAATTTTCGTCAATTTGAACCAACGCATGCTATGGAAAATGTGATCTACAATGAGTTGCGAATGCGTGGTTATAACGTGGATGTTGGTTTGATTACAATCACAGAAAAAAATCAGGAAGGTAAGATGGTCCGTAAACAGTTGGAAGTTGACTTTGTCTGCAATCTAGGTTCTTCCCGGTACTACATTCAGTCCGCATATTCTCTACCAGATCAGGCAAAGCGTGATCAGGAAATCAGACCATTTTCAAAGATTGATGATTCTTTTAAGAAAATTGTCATTACTGGGGATGTTGTTGCTAGACATTATGATGAAAAGGGGATTTTAACCATAAATATCTATGATTTCCTGCTCGATCCAACATGTATCGCACAATAAAATACGAAAACTGCTAAGACAGCAATGGAGTATACAAGGTGGCTTTAACAAATTTAAAGCTACCTTTTTCTATGTCCGGCTTTTCGTGGCAAAAATTGCAATCGGAACAGCTTATAGTACGCAAAGCGGTTATTCTAGACTTGCGAAGCAACCCCGCTTTGTGATCTGTCATCATTTTTATTTTTCATTTTTGGAATTTCTGGATACGGATCTTTTTGAAATCGTCTGCGGTAAGCTGTTTTAACCCCTTTGACAGTTGCAGAAGCTTTTCATTTACCTTCAAAACCGGTCGAATCAGTATGAAACACATAATATGTTATATAAAACTCCAATTGTGTTACAAAAACGGTTACAAAATGTTCCGTTTCAATACGGAACATCGTTGCATCTTGGAAATTTTACGAATGATATAACTAAGACAGCTAGAAGAGGTGAGCTAAATGACAAAACATTTAAACATCTTGTTGGTTTGCGCAAACGGTGCTTCTACAAGCATTCTTGCTGAAAGGATGAAAAAGTCGACGCTTCCTGATGAAGAATGGCTGATCGAGGCACGCAGTGTGAGCGAACTGGAAAACGTGATCGGGAAATATGATTGCGTGCTAGTGGCTCCGCAGATTCAGTACCAGATCAAAGAAATCGAGGAAATTGCTGAACCTTATGAAACGATCAAAGTTCTCGCTATTAATCCGAATGATTTCGCGAACGGCAACGGCGAGAAGGTCGATGAGTTTGTGCGAGCGAATATGAATGATGAGGCAAAAGACGAAAGGGGAAAAAACATGTCTGAAAAACAATCATTTATGGACAAACTTTCCGAGTCAATGGAAAAGTATGTTGTTCCAGTAGGTCAAAAAATTTCGAACCAGCGTCATCTGGCGTCTGTTCGCGATGGTTTAACAGTAATGATTCCAGCAACAATTATCGGAGGTTTTGCTTGCTTATTCGCAATTCCGCCAATCCCGGCTACAATCACTGAACCATCCAATATCTTCTATGCTTTCCTGCTCGGCTGGAAAAGCTTCGCAGCTGCAAACTACAACCTGTTAATGACTCCTTACCTGTTAACAATCGGTATCATTTCCATCTACGTTGTATGCGGCGTTTCCTATCAGTTAGCAAAATATTACAAGATGAACGGTATCAACAACATGATTACCGCACTGCTTGTTTACTTATGTGTTTCCGGTGCTCTTGATATCGAAAACAGCACCATCGCAGTTTCAAAGTTAGGTGCCGGCTATATGTTCTCGGCAATGGTCATCGCTTTACTGGTCGTTGAAATCAACCGCTTCTTCATGGAAAAGAACATAGTGATCAAATTACCGGCAAGCGTACCACCAAACGTAGCTGCTCCGTTCAACGTATTACTTCCTGCAATCTTCTCCGTTGTTTTCTTCCTAGTTATCGACAAAACAATCGGAGTTGTAACAGGCGCAGGTCTCTCCGATCTGGTTTACACGATCTTCCAGCCACTGATGAGAGCAACTGGTTCCTTACCATCTGTACTACTGATCAACATCTTAACGACAACATTCTGGTTCTTCGGAATCCACGGCGGAAACATGCTGAGTGTTGTTACTAGCCCAATCACAACTGCTGCATTAGCTGCAAACGCTGAAGCACATGTTGCCGGTGTACAGCTTCCTTACATCTTTGCTGGTGCAATGAACGGTGTATTCGGTAACTGGATTACATATAACGTCATCCTGTTCGTTATCTTCGCTTTCTGCAAGAGCAAACAGAACAAGTCTCTCGCAAAAGTCGCAATCGTACCATCTATCTTCAACATCAATGAGCCGACGATCTTCGGTCTGCCAACCGTACTGAACGTATATACATACATTCCTCTGATCCTCTGCTCCTTACTGAACTGCTCCGCATACTACATCCTGGCTTCCATGAACATGGTCGGAAGATTCTACATCACTCTGCCATTCACTGTTCCTGGACCACTGCAGGCATTCCTGGCAACAGGTGACTTCAGAACTATCCTGTTATGGATCGTATTGTTCCTGGTTGACATTGTAATTGTTTATCCGTTCATCAAAACATACGATAACCAGTTACTCGCTCAGGAAGCTGAAACTGAAGCAGAATAAACTTTAACTTGCTGAATCAGGCATAAAGCCGTACGGCTCTTAAAAGGAAAATATATGAAACTGGTTATTAATGGCGATGATCTTGGCTACACCATGGGTGTCAACCAGGGAATCATCGAAGGTTACAAAAAAGGAATTCTAAGATCAACAACGGCTTTATGTAACTCTGATTACTTACTTGAAGCCAAACAGATGTGTGATGAATGCCCCGGTCTGGGGGTCGGGGTTCATCTCACCTGTACTTTAGGCAAATCACTGACACAGAATAAAACACTGACGGACGAAAACGGTGAATTCTTCCCCGGACGGACAACAATCTGGACCAAAGATGTTGATTACGACGAACTCTACCGGGAGTGGAAAGCACAGATCGAACGATACATCGAGGTGTTCGGCCACCTGCCGACTCATCTGGATTCTCATCATTCCGTCCATGATGCAACACCACAAAGCCTTGCGGTCGCAAAACGGCTCGCTGCAGAATACGGGCTGGAAATGCGCCGGTACGGACCTTATAAATTCGTCAATGAATTTTTCGGACCGACCGCAACTAAGGAAAACCTGCTCGCCATCCTTGAAAAATACAAGGATGAGGATATTGAGATCATGCTTCATCCGGCATTCTGTGATCTCGAACTGTATCAGAAATCTTCCTATTCGCTCGGCCGCGTTGTCGAACTCAGCGTGGTCTGCGATGAAGAAGTCAAAAAATATATAGATGAACATAACATCGAATTAGTTCATTACTGAGGGATATATGGTTAATTTTCGTGAAGAAAAAATTACGGACCATTTAAGCAGAATCTACGGCTTAGGTGATGCGTGCATGTACTTTATCAAAGGCGAAAAAAGCGGCATGCTCGTTGACACTGCTTATGGTGTCGGAGATTTAAAAGGATTTATCGAAAGCATCTATGACAAACCTTACGTTGTAGTGGTGACTCATGGTCATGCCGATCACGCCAATGGTGTCAACCAGTGGAAAGAAGTCTACATGAATACGAT
>JBJEFF010000179.1:0-23225 GCA_051873775.1 Allobaculum sp.
TCGATCAGCTTGATTCATAGATAATCCCACACGATTTTCCATAGAGCCATAAAAAGCCTCCTGAGATAACTGATCGAATTATCTCAAGAGGCTATTTATCTTAATACCCGTCATTCATTTGACGTCTACGTTGATTTCTGGTTTATCTCTTGTTGATCCCATTGGATCTCGATTGGTCGGTTGACCATTGGATGATTGATTCCGTTTTCTGATTTTGCCCATACATGACAATGAGCGAGTGAAATGAATCACTCGCCCATTGTTTTTTCTATTCGTTTTTTTCCATTTGTTTTTGTTGGATCGGATTAAAGTTCGCCCATGTCTTTTAAGACTTCCAAGTAGCGGCCTAACGAATCTTGCCATGCTGGCAAGAGTTCAAAGCCGGCTTCTTTCAGTTTCGTGAGATCAAGACGGGAGTTTGTCGGACGTTTTGCCTTAGCCGGGTACTGGTCGGATCCAACCGGTACGACTTTAATCTTTATACCTGCCTGTCTGAAGATTTCCTTGGAGAAATCATACCAGGAGATGTAGTGATCGCCCGTATTGCAGACATTGTAGATGCCGTATTTCTCGGTTTCGATCATATCGACAACGAGTTTTGCGAGGTCAACTGTATAAGTTGGCAGACCGATCTGGTCATCTACAACCGTTAATGAATCGTGGGACTTGCTTAAACGGACCATCGTACGGATGAAGTTCTGTCCGCTCTTACCGAATACCCAGGAAATACGCAGAGTCCACTGTTTCGGGTTCTGTATAACATAGTCTTCCCCTTCGGATTTAGTGAGACCATAGACGTTTAGCGGATTCTTTTCGTCGTCTTCTTTCCATGGTGTAGTTCCCTGACCATCGAATACGTAGTCTGTAGAGAAGTACATCAGAGGAATGTCGAGCTGACGGCATGTATCCGCAATGTATTTTGTTCCTAATGCGTTGACCGCTTCAACGGTTTCGAATAATTCAGGTTCTTCTGCTTTATCCACTGCAGTCCATGCAGCGCAATGTACCACAACGTCGTAGTTGCCTCTTGCGATGACGCGTTCTACTTCGTTGCGTTTGGTGATATCCATTTCGGCTACATCGACACCGACCGGGTTGTAGCCGCGTTTCTTTGCTTCAAGGATGACATCGTTTCCGAGCTGTCCTTTAGCGCCCGTAATCAAAATCTTCATTCTTTGTTTTCTCCTTTAAAAAAGCCGGGGTTTGCGATCTGAGTTGAAATCGTAAATTCCGGCTTCGCTTTTCGATCAGTAAGAACTGATTTCTGTCTTTAAACCGAATAAGCTCTGGCTTATTCTTCAACGCGACCTTTGTCGACGTACATTTTCTGGAAGTAGTTCTGATAATCGCCGGAAAGGATGTTTTTCCACCAGTCTTCATTGTCTAAATACCACTGGATGGTTTTGGCGATACCGGTATCGAAGTTTTCTTCCGGCTCCCAGCCGAGTTCGTTTTCGATTTTTGCAGGATCGATCGCATAGCGGCGGTCATGACCTTTACGGTCAGCTACGTATGTGATTAAGGATTCCGGTTTGTTTACGGCATTCAGAACGGTTTTAACAACCTGCAGGTTGGAGCGTTCGTTGTGTCCGCCGATGTTGTAGGTTTCGCCTACTTTACCTTTGCGGATAATCAGGTCGATGGCCTTGCAGTGGTCAAGAACATACAGCCAGTCACGAACGTTGGCACCATCACCATATACGGGCAGGGATTCATCTGCAGTTGCACGGGAAATCATCAGAGGGATGAGTTTTTCCGGGAACTGGTAAGGTCCGTAGTTGTTGGAGCAGCAGGAAATCGTAATAGGAAGTCCGTAGGTGCGGTGGTAAGCACGTACGAATAAATCAGCGGCTGCTTTGGAAGAAGAATACGGAGAGCTTGTGTGGATCGGCGTATTTTCTGTGAAGAATAAATCCGGACGATCGAGTGGCAGGTCACCATAAACTTCATCGGTGGATACCTGATGGTAACGTTTAACACCGTATTCACGGGAAGCATCGAGCAGTGTTGTTGTTCCTAAAACGTTTGTCTTCACGAAGATTTCAGGATCTTCGATGGAACGGTCAACGTGGCTTTCTGCTGCGAAGTTGACAACAACATCCGGTCTTTCCTTGTCGAACAGATCGAAGATGAAATCACGGTCAGCGATATCACCTTTGATGAACTTGTAGTTCGGTTCGTTTTCAACTTCCTTGAGGTTTTCAAGGTTGCCGGCATAAGTCAGTTTATCGAGGTTGATGATCATATCTTCCGGATATTTCTTGACCATATAGTTAACGAAGTTGGCACCGATAAATCCGGCTCCACCTGTGACTAAAATTTTCATTCTGAATACCTTTCCTTCAACGTGTCTTTTCGGGCACGTGTTTAATTCTTTGCGTATGTAATGCCTTGTCATTCTGCTCTTTTTAGCGGGTGAATGACGTTGTGCCTGAAATCCGTTAGCGGGTAACGGTATATTCAAGCGGGTAAGTGAAATGGTTGTTGGACTCTTCGAGTTCAGGAGCAATCTTGTCCTTATCGGAAAGAACAGGTTCTCTGCCTTCAAGTAAAGTTCCCCAGTCCACATTGACCGTCGGATCGTCATAGCGAATTGCGCCTTCGGATTCCTTGTTGTAGACGTTGTCGACTTTGTAGCGGAATTCAACATCCGGGCTCAGGGTTAAGAAACCGTGTGCGAAGCCCTGCGGAATGAAGAACTGACGGTGGTTTTCTGCAGAAAGTTCGCAGGAAACCCACTTGCCGTAGGTCGGAGACCCTTTACGGATATCCACGGCTACGTCAATGACGCGTCCTTTTGTACAGCTGACTAATTTGGACTGTGCATAAGGCGGGTTCTGCCAGTGCAGACCTCGTACTGTTCCCTCCTGAGCAGAGAAGGACATGTTGTCCTGAACAAAATCAACCCCAATGCCGAGTTTTTCGTATTTCGGTTTGGAGTAAGTTTCCGTAAAGTAACCACGATGGTCGCCGAACACGTCTGTTTCAACGATCAGTACGCCCGGAATTTCAGTTTCAATTACTTTCATGTTGTTCTTTCCTCTTGAGCACTGCGCATCACGCACAGTGACTTTTCAGATCTCTAATGGATCTTTGAATATCTTTAGTTTTATCGACTGTAAATTGATCATCGATGAAATTCTTCGATTGATCCCTGATGATTTTATCAGGATCATTTTATTCGACAAAGCAGGAGTGCCGGATTGAGCTGATGTAACAACCGCTTTTCAATTTTGAAAAATGATTGCGCTTAACTTTTCAGGCATTCCCGTTTTTGACGATGAATATCGTCAGAATCTCTATTTATCGATGTATTTGCGGTCGATCAGTTTCTTTAAATAAGCGCCGTACTGGTTCTTCTTGTAGATTTCGTAAGCCGCTTTTAATTCATCGAGGCTGATCCATTTCTGACGGAAGGCAATTTCTTCCAGGCACGCAATTTTACGGTGCTGGTGTTCTTCGACCGTCTTGACAAAGTTAGTCGCATCAACGAGAGATTCATGCGTTCCCGTATCAAGCCATGTAAAGCCATCACCTAAAACCGTCACATTTAATGTACCGTTTTCGAGATAGATGCGGTTAAGGTCGGTAATTTCGAGCTCGCCGCGCGGAGATGGTTTCAGAGATTTTGCGTATTCCACAACTTTGTTGTCATAGAAGTACAGACCGGTTACCGCATAGTTGGATTTCGGATGTTCCGGTTTTTCTTCCAGAGAAACAGCCTTGCCATCGGCATCAAATTCAACAACACCGAAGCGTTCCGGATCTTCGACATAGTAGCCGAACACCGTTGCGCCGTTTTCGCGGTTGGCCGCTTCAACAAGGCGTTTGGACAGGCCGTGGCCGTGGAAAATGTTGTCACCGAGGATCATCGCAACAGAATCATCCCCGATAAAGTCTTCTTCATCGGCAAGCAGGAATGCCTGAGCCAGTCCGTCCGGAGATGGCTGTACTTTGTAGGACAGTTCGAGTCCGAACTGATGGCCATCGCCAAGCAGTTCTTCAAAACGAGGGGTGTCGTCCGGAGTGGAGATGATCATGATTTCACGGATGCCGGCTTCCATCAGAATCGACATCGGATAATAGATCATCGGTTTATCAAAAACCGGTAAAAGCTGCTTACTGGTTACTTTGGTCAGCGGGTATAAACGGGTTCCGGATCCTCCGGCAAGAATAATGCCTTTCATAAAATGATCTCCTTTGATATTCGCCCTTATTTTAGCGATAAATCATGGTAAAAGAAACAAATTCCCGATCGCACAAGTCCATACTTCGGATTGGCAGAAAGATTTTTGAGTTTTGATGAATATGAACATATTTTCAACAATTTGAAAGTTTTTCAGAGACCGCTTTCTTTTCTGTTTGACTTTACCTCTTCTCTTGTGATTCAATTCTCTATTTCTGTATGCTTTGATCGTTAGAGTTAAATCACCAGGATGGATCGCGCGTGCGGGGAGTGTCTTCTCTGTTCAGCTTACCTGTTTTCAAGGTCGGGATTCAAGATTACGGATTCTATTCCATGAGTGCGTTCAGTCCATCTGAAATGAACTGTTACTCGCATATGATGTCGCATTTATTTTTATCTGAGCCTTTATTTCTCTCTGCGCCGTTTCAGTCGTGAATCAATTTCATGCATCGCCTTAAGAATCTGTACTCTCCATGCGATCTGATTGGAGAGACTGGAATGATGCAGACTTGAGGCATTGTTTTCATGGCGACGGTATTTGACTAAGGGCTGTTCTAGAAATTCAACTCTTCCCATTTTCAGAGCGGTTAAGCCAAGATACTGATCATGCATCGGCAGCGGACTCACAAAAGGCAGTGCCACTTCCACAACATCCTTGCGCAGAGCCATGCAGCAGCCGATAAACGAGTTGCGGATGATGTTCGGCATATAACCGTTTTTGGAGTTATGGGCTTTAAAGAATGAGGGTTCTACTACATTTAACAATCCATCACATATGGAGGCATCATGTACGATCCCCGCCAGGGTGGGATCCTGTTCAAACTGTGTTCTGATCGTCGCGAGTTTATTGTCTCCCCATTCGTCATCCTGGTCGGCAAGCAGGATAATATCCCGATCGGCATGTCTTAAGCCATTTTCGAAATTGGCGATCAGTCCTTTACCGGGCCCCTGAAGCAGGATGAGATTCAACTCCGGGTTATTTTTCTGATAGAATTTTGCGATCTCACTGGTTCGATCCGTACACGGATCAATCGAGAGAATCAGCTGGTCCTCCGGCTTCATCTGATGAATGATCGAATCAAGCTGATGAGCCAGATAAGCCTCACCATTGTAGGCGGCAAGCACAATAGATGCGCTCAGGACTGAATTTGCATGCGGCATACGGTCTCCTTTCAAATATTGTGTACAAGTTTTTTCAGTGTATTCCTAGACTTCTTTCTTACGGAGTCTGCGGAATGATTCTGTGTCTCAGTTTACGAGAAAAGGATCGTCTTGAGATCCATTCCGATTGTCAGTTTCATTCCTTTTGCCTGACTCGAAAAGAGAAGTCTGATCAGCGGGAAGATTTTGCGGTGCTCTAAAGAATCCGCACGCATGGAGTAGATCCGTGCGACCCGCTTCATTTTTTCCTGCTGTTCTTTGGGCGCATCAAACTGTTCCATAATCCTTAACAAAGACTGTTTCTGTTCGGCCTCATCTTTGGCCACTTTCAGTCTGGCATCGTATTCGTTCTTGCGGGCAAGACCGAGTGTATTTCCTCCGTGCTGGCGATAGCCCATTAACGGCTTGTCGAGATAGTACAGACCGTCTTTTAAAGCCGCAATCATCGAGATTGCCCAGTCATGAGGCAGTGTGATCTCGATATTGGAAACGAGATCGAGATAATCCTGCGCAATTTCCTTTCGAAGTGCCATGGTGCATCCGGGCGCAAAATTATAGCTCATGATATCTTCTGCGCTCATCTTGTTTAACTCTCCTGTATTAACGGATCTGTGAATCAGGTTATGATTAGCCCGGTTTTTCATCGGAGTATCTTCAATCGGATTCGCATTGGCATCGATCAGATCAAAAGTACAGGCGAGCACCTGAATGTCCGGATTTTTTTGAAATTCATCCGCCATGATCTGTGTTTTGTCCTGATGCCACAGATCATCATGATCGCAGAGAAAAATCACATCACTGTTCGAATGGCTTAAGGCATCCTGGAATGTGCGGATAAACCCCTGATTCTTTTCATGACGGAAGATCTGCCAGTTTTCCAGATGATGGTCTTCGATCCACTTGTTTAAGCGGACAATCGTGTCATTAGTAGAGGCATCATCGACAATGATCACTTCATCAAAGTGTTTCAGCTGATTGGTTAATGTTTCAAGCTGTTCTTCAAGGTAGTCATTGGAATTCCATGTGGTTAAGGCACAGCCGATGGTGAGGTTTTCCATGTGTCCTGCTCCTTTCGTTTTCGCATGATCTGTACTGAGTCGGCTCAGTTTATTTTTACTGTCTGACGTACGTTTCGCGTTCAGATATTTCGTACTCGATTCTATTTCTCTCTGTTTATTACTGTTTCCATTTTAGAAAATCCTTTTAAACATGGAAACAGCCGGCTGCTAGCGCCGGCTGGAAAATACATCTTCAAGATGGGCATAGAATGCCGCAAGAGACAGTCTGTTGCAGAAAAGACTGCGGGCATTTTGTCGCATCGTCTGTAAAGCATCGATGTTGTTGAGCAGGTCGATCACCTGACTGACATCGGCATCCATCTTGTCACGTTCAAGATTGAGGCCGCAGTGGTTCTCTTCAATCCACTGATGCAGATCTCCGTGCAAGGAGTTTAGAATCGGCAATCCGGCTTCAAGATAGTCTAACGACTTCATCGAAAGACCGATGCACACGGTCGGTTTCATCAGATTCAGACCGAAGTGGCAGATGGAGAAAATTTCCTGCTTTTTGGTTGAATCATAGACAAGACCGTGGTCAATCACATTGACGATCGGGTTTAACATCTCGATCATCTCCTGCTTTTTCGCACCGTTGGCGATCAGATGCAGGTCAATCTGAACTTCTGAAGAAAGTCTGCTTAAAAACTCCTTCATATATTCGAGATCAATGATGTTGTTGACCGAGCCGAGATAACAGAGCGAGAGTACCGGCCTGGAATGTTTATAAAGCGGACCCTGATAAGCGGGATTGATATCGGTATCGGCATCCGCTCTTGACCAGTAAAGCACCGCCGGTTTCAGGCCGGTCTGTTTTTCGAGAATATCCGCAAATAATTCACATTCGCAGAACAGATAGTCGGCCCGCTGCAGGTGACGGTTGCGGATCATGCGCCATATGAGTGCCGGCGGGGTGTAGTCAAATCCGGGGATCGGCAGAGATTCCGGCCATAGATCATTGATATCGAGAATGAGTTCGACTTCCGGATGGTGTTTTTTATATTTGTCCATCTGCCTGGCAAGACTATTTGCGGGAACCAAACAGTGAATGCGTTTGGGCGCAATCTCTTCGATGGTCTTTCGGGCGAGTTTCGCAAATTCCATATGACCGTAGATGCGCTGCCAGGAAAGATTTTTCTGGTAGCGGCGGTGGTGCAGATAGAACACCCCTTCTTCACGGTCTGTGATCGGTGTTTTATGGCTGTGCGAAAAATCCGGTGTGAGAATCAGCGTCGATTCCTGCTTACTGTGATAAAAATCCGCAAGGACTTGGGCACGGGCAAGATAGTTATCGGATATGCAGATGATGACAGTATCGATATTCTGGGGAATCTGGTTTGTCTCGGTCATGTTTTAACCTCGCAGGTAGAACAGACAGCCCACAAACAGACTGATAAAGATAAACAGCAGAATCCAGCAGAAGTATTTCAGTTTCTTTGAGAAGGCAAGTTTATTCATAACTTTGTTATTATAAGCGTCCCTATCGCGTTTTCCAATGGTTCCACGACAAAGCAGGCTTTGTCCAAGAGCGAATTGACCGTGTTGGGAGGAATGAATGGGCTTTTCATAGCCGGTTCATTCTCCTGTTTTGCGGCTGGGGATACTTCCCTTTCCTTGTTTCTGTATTTTGTTTCGGGTTTTCTTTCTAAGTTACTTCCAATACGCCCATGCATAAGCGCATTCCGGCAGTACGTCTTCATAGCTCCAGAGCGTATTGGTTCTTGCGATGTTGTTCGGATCATGAATGACAAGTTTGCCATCCTGTTCGCCGACAACCACGATAAAGTGACCGACGGAGGTAAATTTACCTGGAACCATATTCAGCACAAGAATATCGCCGTCTTCAAGAGCCTGATGAACGGTTTCCTGATCTACCACCGAAAGACGGGCGACATTGATGCCGTAATGAGCACCGATATCATCTAGCAGGGCGTGGCTTGTGCCGACGCCATTGACATAATAGCCGTTATCTTCCGAGAATGTCTTGATCGCATTCGGCGTAATGGTCGGATCCTGATTGAGATAGGAGAACACCATTGAAAGACACGTCGGCGCACATCCGGCATAGTAGATCGTGGAGTTTCCATAAGGCAGATAGCCCCAGTCAAGCGACCACTGATAGAGTGTAGGAACAGTATCGAGCGATTCGGTGAGTTCTTCCGGCGCATTCTGATGGGACACACGGTACGGATACGATTTGACGAATTCGTAACGTTCGGTATTCGCAAGATAGAACTGGAGAATATCATCATCATAATCATCGAGGTTCATCAGGAAATATTCTGCCTGATTGGCGAGTTCGTTATTCTCTACATGTGTAATCCTGCCATCAGCAGCTTCGGTGTAAGCCGAGAGTGCGGCTTCCTTAAGCGAAGTTAAGGTTTCGGAAGTGAAATTTCCGTAAGGGGCGATGGACTTGAGATAGTGGTAGTGATCTTCAAGTTCCTGCTCTGCCCGGATACTTTCGCTGATGGAAATACTTTCCTGTCTTAGCCGTTCCTGTTCGCGTTTCGGTTCTAAGATCAGGCGGTCAACGACAAAATAGCCGCCGCCAAGAATCGCAAGTAAAAGCAGCACACCAGCCATGATCACAATCATCAGTCTTCTGCGTCTGAGTTTTTTACGGCGTTTAGCTCTTGCGCGCTGCTGCGCCGGGGTTAATGGTTTTCTTTGTTGAGGATGATTTGCCATTGGTAATCCTTTCGTATATTTCTTTGTTTCTGTTTTCAGGTTTTATATGGTCCGATTGATGAATCGGGATCATTGTTCTATTCTGTATTTCTTTTCCGTTTAACGGTTTTGCGTTCGGAGCCGCTAAAGGAAGTACTTATTCAATATAGTCGATTTGACTAGAGAATCCTAACTGATTAACGGTTTTGAAAGGGACTCTTTTCCAAAAAGTGACACAGAATTGAAAAAGAAGGAACTTTCGCTCCTTCTCTTCATCATTATTCGTAATATTCTTCACCGCCGGTTTCATAGCCGGGGTCTTCGTACCCGTAATCGGGATATTCTTCATAATAACCCGGATCTTCATCGTCTTCACTGTAGTCCGGATTCTCCACGCCTGCGTTGGGATCTTCATAAACCGGTTCTTCAACGTAGCCTTCGGTGATTTGGTTTTCTTCTTCACCGGTTCCGTCATCTGTAGTCGGAATATTGGTGTAGTCCGTTACCGGTGCTTCAAGATTGATCGTCTGACCGTTAAGAACCTGGTTGATCAGCGTCTTGGCTTCTTCGACATAATCGTCATACAGAATCATGACAGACAGTTCCTGCATCGCAGATGCGGAGAACTGAGTGGACGGATCCCCGAGAATCGCAAACGACTGGATATTCCATTTCGGGAAATGGGACAGTTCAAGGGTCAGCAGGGATTTGATTTCATTGGCCGACATGTTGGTATCAAAAGCGGTCGATAAAGCTTTCATGACATCCGGATAGTTGACGACCATCGCCGGAGAAAGCAGGGCTTTTAACATGGCACGAAGCACAATCTGCTGGTTCTTCGTACGCTGCAGGTCACCATCGAGGTAGGCATGACGTTCACGCGAGAAGGCGAGGGCTCGTTCGCCATCGAGATGGTTCATACCGGCATGAACACCTTCTGTACCGTTCGCATAGAATGTTTCGACCTCAAGACCCGGTTCAACTTCAACATCAATACCGCCGATCGCATCGACGATATTGATCAGTGAGGAGAAGTTGACGCGGATATAGTAGTTGATCTTCAGACCGAAATAGTCTTCGATCGTACTTTCTGTTGTACCGATACCGTACAGACCGGTATGTGTCAGTTTATCTTCATATCCTGCCACATCCGCACAGGCGAACTGGTTTTTATTGCAGGAAATTGGCATGTAGGCATCACGCGGAATGGAGACCATCAGCACCTGAGCCGTTTTCGGATTGACGACGACAAGCATGTTGACGTCAGATCTTGAATCCTGTGAAATCGAACCATAGCTGTCGTTTCCGGAAACGAGAACGACAAACGGATCGCTCATGATATTGAGTACCGGATCAGCTTTATTGATCGAAGTCGGGTTGCGGTCTGTGTAGTAAAGGAAGCTGTCGACATAGTTGGTGAATGTGGTCAGCGCATTGTACTTGTTGTCATCATCCGCAATTTCATAGAGCGCATCATGCTGGATTTCCGGGAAGGCGATCACATCGACTTCATTGGCATAAAGCGCATCAACTAAATCGAAGACGTTATCGAAGCTCACTTCGGTGAAGGATGCTCCTTCATCGTGTAACTGATCAACGATGCCAAGATATCCGGTCTGATCGACAGTCGGCGCAACACCGAGCCGTTTATCAGCCGTTAAGTCGCCCGGTTTTTCAATATTGGATTCCTTCATCGCATAGACGGTAACGGAATTGACCTGTTTATCGGTTAAGTTGGTGACCTGTTCAAACATCTGGTCGGTATCCTTCAGCATGAATCCGCCAAAGGCACAGCCCACACCATAAACGACCACTAAAGCACCGAGGATATAGCGGCTGATAGCCCGTTTTGATTTGAAAAGCCAGAAGCCGATCAGCAGACAGCCAATCAGGACGACCAGTCCGCAGACAATCATTAATAACATCATCGGCAGGATGTTAATGCGGACAAGCTGAAAGAGGAGCCAGAGCAGGGCTAATACCGCTGCTGCGGAAATGATATAGGCAATAATACCCGGACGGTGGAAGCTCTTCTTATGATTGCCTTTCGGATTATTCGGACGGTTCGGTCCGCCATAATTTGGCTGTGCATGATTCTGCGCAATGCGCGCAGCGTCAGGATAGCCGCCATTGCGGCGCTGTGGATTCGGATTCGGATTACGACGTCCGTTGGGATTGGCACGTCCGTTCGCCAGAGCCTGATTATAGTGCGCCTGATTTGATGAGGTGCGTTGCGGATTTGGTCTTTGCGAAGACGGTCTTTGTGACCGAGGCGCACTCTGACGATACTGAGGCTGCGACTGCTGGTGACGTCTTGCGGTTCTGGACATCGGCGCACCATTGCGGGGCTGGTTCTGAGGGCGGCTGTTCATATAACCGCGGTTAGACTGCCCATTGGCGGTTGTATTATGCATACGGGGCTGAGGGTTACGTTTGCGGTTTAAGGCTTCGGAACGGGAATCGGAGAGTTCCGGCGATAAATACCAGTTCGGATCCTGTTTTGGCTGTTGTTTTCTTCGCTGCTGCGGTTTTGTTTCTTCGAAAAAGTCGTCCACAAAATGATCATCCGCAAAATACGAGTCAAACACGCTGGAGTTTCCTGAACTGTTTGTCGCATATGGATCACGATTCTGTCTTGGATTATTTCCATTAGCCATACTGATGCCCTCCCAAAAAAAAATCATTATCAATGATAGAGACAATACAATCAAAAATCAATTGTACCCGGATGATCCTATTCTCAATTCGGTGAGATTCAGGCGCAGATTCCCCACTGAATCCGCCATTTCAGATGATTTTTCTTTTATATCATTGTTTTTTTTGTCCCTGTTTTCAACCTTAAATCAGACGCTCCCATTTTTTTACAAAATCTGCCGGTGAAAAAACCGCATACAAAAATCCCGCTCTTCTTCATTCGAAAAGCGGAATTTTGTTTACTTATCGCATTTTCTGAACAATTGTGAACTTTGTTCAGACATTCTTCACCCGATCCGGTTCATTAGTTACGGTTCTGGAAGAAGAAGTTAGGGATGGAATCACTGCTGTCGGATTCAGAGACAGAAGTGGAAACACCGCTAGGTCTTGGTGCGCTGACTTTCGGCTGTGTGAACAGACCCGGGTTGGAAGTGCGGGTGTCATTGACAACTTTTTTAGCAGCTTTGCCTTTGTTTGCGGCTTTCGCGTTTTCTTCGAAACCAGTTGCGATGACGGTAACGATGATTGCATCGCCGAGCTGTTCGTTAATTGCGATACCGAAGATGCAGTCTACATCTCCGCCGGCAGCATCCTGAATGACTGCAACTGCGTTCTGTGCATCATAGAGGGAGACTTTGTCACCGCCTGTGATGTTGATGATTGCGGATTTGGCTCCGGCAATGTCGCTTTCCAGCAATGGAGACTGGATTGCTTTTTCAGCAGCAGTGATCGCTTTGTCTTCACCGTCAGCCATACCGATACCGATTAATGCACGACCCTGGTTCTGCATTACGGAACGAACATCCGCAAAGTCAAGGTTAACTAATGCTTCTACGGAGATCAGATCGGAAATGGTCTGAACACCCTGACGCAGTACGTTGTCAGCAGCCTGGAAAGCTTCTTCGATTGGCTTGCGGCCGATGACTTCTAATAAGTTATCGTTGGAAACAACGATTAAGGAATCAACATATTTCTTGAGTTCTTCAATGCCTTCTTCTGCATTTTTGGAACGGCGTTTTCCTTCGAATGTGAACGGACGTGTAACAACGGCGATTGTTAATGCGCCTTCTTCTTTAGCAAGTTTTGCGACCAGTGGTGCAGCACCTGTTCCGGTTCCGCCGCCCATGCCGGCTGTAACGAAAACCATGTCAGCACCTTTAACGGCTTCACGGATTTCCTGTTCGCTTTCTTCAGCAGCTTTGCGGCCTACTTCCGGGTTTCCTCCGGCACCTAAGCCTTTAGTTGCATCGTTTCCTAAAACTAATTTGTTTTCAGCTGGTGAGCTCTTTAATACCTGTACATCGGTATTGGCTACGTAGCAGTTAATTCCCTGTACATTGTCGGAAATCATGCGGTTAACCGCATTGCTTCCGCCTCCGCCGACACCAATGACGCGGATATCTGCATTTCGATTCATTTCTGGCATTTTGACTGTTCCTCCTGCATATGTTGATCTTATAAAATCGATTTCTACTTCTTTGTTTCTTACTTTTCTTCTAACTGTATTTCTCTTTATTCAAATTCAAATTTACATTCAAATTCAAAACAGATCCAACTAAACTGCCTGTCTTTACATACAACCGGTTCTGCTCTTATAAGGTAAAACTTTGCCGGTCATTGCGAAAGTGGTTTTTCCCTATTCTTTCGTCTGCAGAACAGCTTTTTTCAGCTTGCGGGTAAAGCCGCCTTCCTGATCCTTGGCATAACGGGTAATGGACTCGATGCTTTCTTCAAGTTCATTGTTGTTGACCGAGGTCGTGTCCTTGTTATGCATGCGGTTGATATCGACTAATGCATAAATCAGACCGAGGTTGGTCACGTTCGCACCGCTGCGTGCACCGATCGTCGTGACGGTATAAATGCTTGCCGGGGCGTTGAACGTATTAACGAACTGCTTAAGAACCGGAATATCGGCACCCTGGCCGGTAATCATATAACGGGCCTGTGTGGATTCGAGGATGTTGGCACATCCGGCATTGATATCGGCAATCCAGGAACGGACTTTCGGCAGAATTGCTTCCGCAAGTTCCTTCTTGGAGATTTCAACGCGTCTTTCTTCCTGCTGTTCGATATAGATCACAACATCACTGGCATCAATTTCTCTGGAATCAAAGAGATTTTCTAACAGACGCCAGCAGGTTGCTTCGGACAGGCCGTACTTTTCGCGCAGGCTCTGAATAAAGGAGCGGTATCCTTTTTCCAGAATGGTCGTAAATGCGACTTTGTTCTGGTTAATGAAGGCGAGTGTCGTGTGGTCTGCTTCAAGATCCACAAGAATCAGCGGCTTATCGATGGACTGGCTCAGAGCACCGGTTTCCTTGGCAGCCCCATAGATATCCAGAACGATATCGAGGATCTGCAGGCCGGCTTTTTCAACCGCTGCCACATAGCTGTAAATCGTCTTGCGGTCAGCACATAAAAAATCGACTTCCATGTCAAAGGCTTCGCTGTCGACACCAAGCGGAATTTTATCCTGCTTGACCCCATCAATGTAGTACTCGATCTGGTTGACGTTCACCAGTTCTTCGTTTTCAAAGTTTGTGGCGCTCATTGCGCTCTTTAATCCCTGCTGAATATGGAAACGGCGTACGGTATGTGTGCCATCTTCAATTTCAACATGGACTCTATGGTTAACCGGGCGCACATTCACGCTTGGAATGGCAAGAATCACGCGCTCAATCTGGTATCCTAAGGCAATCTGTGCCTGCGATACGACTGCATCGATCGCCTGGACAATTGCTTTTTCATCCCTGATCTTTGAGTTGCGGATTCCGTCGTGGCTTGCATGTTCAACCCGGAGAATATTGCTTCGACCATTAAAGACTTCTGATACAACAAGTCGGACTTCACGATCTGCGAGTTCTAATGCTGCATAGACACTTTTCTTTGCCATCGAATCTCCCCTTTACTCTTCTATTCATTATAACTGAATCACGATATTTTTCATTTTGTTTATGAAGTGAATGTCATCTTTGTTAGCACCCGTCCGTGACGGGTGAGAATGCCGGATTTGCTTTAGATTTAAGTCAATCTGACATTTCTGCTCTCGGTCCAACCGCCTGCACGGTACGTTGGGAGGCCTTGATGCATTCGTATCATCATGACACAATTCGCATGAAATATTTTCCGCTTTTCAATAAAGCGTATTCATATTCATGGAATTTATACATACTCTCAGATTATCCCTGCGAGTATGGTTTTCCCTGTCATCATGACCGACGTGATTTTCTCTTATCTTCCCTTATAAATCCATAGGGTTCTTTTTCTTGTTCTTTCATTTCGTAATTTTTGATGCGATTCGAAAACGACGAATGAAAATTTGATAATTTCACTTATTTATTCCGCATTTCCATAATCCATATTTCGTATGGAATCTGCAGAATTAACTGCTCATTTCCTTGTACAGCGCTACTGCACTGTCAAGATCGGTAATGACACCATCCACACCCCATGAAAGGTATCTGTGGATATCATCCAGGTTATCAACGGTCCATAACCAGACTTCTTTACCGTTTTCATGAATCGTACTGACGCGATCCTGGCTGATCAGTTTATGGTCAAGTGCGAGTGAGTCGAGCCAGTCATAGCTTAAAGCCTGATCGACAAGACTTGAATCATTGATCAGCCACTGCACGAACATATTGGGCAGTTCCTTATGGATGTTTTCCAGAACCGGGGCATAGAACGACTGCACCTGAATGTTCTGAGCAAGCTGAGGATGTCCTTTGACCACATCGAGGAATGGTGCTGGATCATCCGTTTCATCCTTGATTTCGACAAGATAGATCATCTGATCGCGATAACGTTCCACGACTTCGCTTAAGCGGTGCAGTTTTTCCCCGTTTTTCATCAGAACACCATCGAGCTCGGCACTCGTGTGTTCGGAGATAAACCAGTCAAGACCGGATATGCTTTTGATGTTGTCATCGTGGCTGACATAGTAGACACCATCCGAACTAGCGCGCACATCAAGCTCAATCTGCGGACAGCCGGATAATAAAGCGAGGTCAAATGCCGCATAGGAGTTATCCACCGTATCGTTGACAAAACCGCGGTGCGCAAAAACCGGAATCCGGGTCAGATCCTTGGATGTCCGGTTGAGCAGGCGCTCATTGGCCATCACAACCATTTCTTCTGTAGAATAATCACTATTGCCAGACGGGATTGTATCCACTCTGGAATCAAAAACGGTCACTACGACAAAAGCGCACACAAAAGCACCCGTGCCGATTAAGGCCCGTCTGATTTTTCGTTTTAACCGTCTTTTTTTCTTTTTCTTCTTTACGCTCTTCCGTACGGTCTCGGCAAGATCGGTGTTTCTGATTTCGTCTGACATAGTTTATATATTTTATTCGAATTCCGTGATTCTTCAAGTCCTGCACCAGAAGTGCTTAAGGTAAAGCGCGATTTGCCCGAATCTCAAGGTAACTGAGATTTTACGCAGATAAAGAAATGATCGGTTTAACGGAATTTTTCGATTCTTTCTTTTTCAGCCGGATTAATGCGCTAAGTTTTTAAGGTTTTAGCACAATCGGTAGTCCTATTATCTCTGTTTCATTCATATTTTTGCGTCAAGATGCCCTCAAGCCTTCTCTGATTTATGCCTTAATCCCCTACCAATTGGTATATTCACCTTACGGTTTGGCAAATCGGACAAAAAAAACGGCTTACGCATGGTAAAATAACGACATGGAAAAAAATAACAAACAGAACAATAATCTTAACAACAATAATGAACTTGACGCCCAGCGTGAATCTGAATTATTTGCGCCGGACTGGCAGAAAAAATCACTGTCGAGAACGCGCCGTCGCCAGGAAAGAGAACGCCAGTCGCGGTCAGCTCCGGTAGATGAAGAAGTGGTTGTAATTGAAGAAGAACCGGTACAGGAAACAAGACCGGCAAAACGTGAAGAAAAGCCGCGTCACAATCGCAGCCATAAACGTTCGATTGTCCTTCCGGCAACAATTCTCACCCTCGCTCTCGTGGGTACTTCTCTTGGTGCAAGCTGGTATTTAGGGCAGCATAGCAGCGGCAATGCGGTCGGTGAACTGTATACCCTTGAACAGAAACAGTACAACGACTACGCAAGCTCGCTCAACACTCTCGCAAAACCAGAAGGCTGGTCCGATGAAGCATTCGCAAATCTCAAATTTGCGGCCCTGCAGGCTTATGATCAGACTCAGCTCAATACCCTTTCTCAGGCAATGGAAGGCAATCTCGATGCCGAAGCACAGGCACAGTCGATTACTGAAGTCTCCGCTCAGCCGGGCATCGAAGCATTTAAGACTTTATTCAGTCAGCCGGGATCCATTCCGGTTAACGTTGTCAATGCCGCCGCTAATCCGGATCTCGTTGATTTCGTGATAGCTTATCCGTCCTCCGCCGGTATTGATCCGGCAACTGCGATTGTCGCCGGGGATATCACCACGCAGATGCCGGATACCAAGACTTTTGATCCGAACTGGGGTTATGTGGATTACGGCAACGGATGCTTTGCCTTAAACGGTGCTGCACCGACCGTCATTTCCGACGTATTCTCCTTCTGCCTCGATGACCCGACACTCACACCGTATCGTGTTGCGCAGTGGGCGAACGAAGCTGATTTTGCGCTTACTCCGGTGCGCAGTGCAGACGACAATATCGTTCAGGCTGCTTCCATGCAGTTTGGCGTTAATATGAACCCGATTAACAACTATGCCTCCCTGATCTCCGATCAGCTGACTTACGGCTATCCGATGATCATCATCACCGGCAGCGTGGAAGATCCTCATTTCTATGCGCTCGACACTCTGGATGAAGCCGGCAACTGGGTAGCGTTTGATCCGCTTTCCCCGGCATCACCGGTGATCTTAAATCCGGAAGAGACCGCCGCTACTCTCGTCAAGGCATACGCTTTCTGGTAAATCTTACTCATTGTAACTATGACCTGATCTGCATTGCGGATCAGGTTTTCTTTTTGCATTTTCTTCTCTGCCCGGGTTGTTCAGGAATAGAGAAAAAGTCCATCCGGCTTGGGATATCAGATATCCTTGCTGGATGGACTTTGTATTCTGTTCGTTATTGCGTGAATAGCTGTATAGATCTGATTCAGATTCCCTGTTTACTGAAGATCCTGAGCCTGTTCGCCGCCCTGAACCGGATCAGTTGTGATCGGGGTATCATTGCCGCTGGAAGAACCGGTGGTCAGGAAGTAAACCTTGTTACCACAGTCATCTTTACCTTCGAGGTAGAAGAAGTAGTTGTTGGAATTCTGCTTGTTCCATGCAGTTCCGGCATTATACAGATCGGAGAACGAATAATAGACGGTTGTGCCGACCGGCGTGTTGGACACGGTGCAGGCATTGACGCCGCTGTTGCCGTTATTCTGATCCGGGTTCTGGTTGATAATCGGATCATCCGGATTGTCGGTTGTGGATTCTTCATCCTGTTCGGAGTCCGAATCAGCCGGCATTTCGTTATCGAACTGGTCGCTCGCTTTAATCTGCTGGTTCTTGCCGACAACATTGATGGTGATTTCGAGCGTGTTGGTGTTGCCGGAAGCATCTGTTGCGACTAAGGTAACCGGATAAGTTCCTTCTTCGCTTAAATCGTAATCCCCGTTAATGGTCAGTGTAACTTCATCTTTATCGCGTACACGGTAGACATTTTCAAAATCGAAATCTTCGTTGCCGACTGGTACAGTCACAACAGCTGCCGGAGAAACGAATTCCGGCATAACGGTATCCTGAACGATTAAGCGGACCGGATAGGATTTATCCTTGTATTTCAGCGTTACTTCGTAAGTTCCTTTGTCGAGGTAGTCCTTGCCTGTTGAAGTAACGGTCTTGTTCATATCGTTGTACGAATATTGAAAGCCGTCTTTTAAAACTGACTCCACTGTCACATCGTTTAAAACAGAATCAGAAGCCGGTTCAGCTAAGTATTCTGAAGGATCGAGCGATACAGTATCACCAAGTTCCACAGTCTTATTGTTTACAACACGCAGCTCTTTTGATGAGCCTCTTGAGGAGCCGCATCCGACAAGACCGGAGGCAATCATTGCGCCTGTCATAAGGGCGGCAAGCATTTTATTCAGTTTCACAAACAAACTCCTTTCGTTTGTTCCTGACTTTTTCATCTCGCGATGAATCCGTCTGCATCATGGATTATCTCACATATCCGATGAGTTAATCACTGATGATTCGCTTTGGGAACATTTCCCTGAAGCATCGTTGAAATTCAGCTTGTATTCAATACAAGGTGCTATTTTACTCTTTTGAATACGTAATGCCAATTTGAATGGGGACTTATGCACAGTTCATCCCAGTTTTTCCTTAAAAAAATGGCCAATTCTGCGGATTTGTTGCAGATTCATCCGTTTTCAAAAGGGGTTTCGTCCCACCGTGCCCAATCTGAGCCCATTCAGTCATGAAAGAATGGATGGAGGTATGAAAAATTTTCCTTTACTTAGGGACGATTTGAAATATAGCAATTCTGATTTATAATTCTATCTTTCGTTTTGAGAAACCATCCAGCAGGAAATAAAAATAATATTCATCTTTTTCTAAACCGGATTGGCTGGTCGCATTTTCTCATATCCATTCTAATCTTTTCCAGTAGAATCCCTATTAAATATCTCTAAAGGTTTTCTCAATACGGCTTTATTTAAAGGACGAAAACGTTTTGCCTGACTGAATAACAGAACAGAACCATTTTCCTAACGCAAAATAGTTCTTTACTGGTTCTTTGATCATAAAATGTCTTACAATGAATTCGTTTTATATAAAGAAAGAATAAAAAGGAACTTGTGCATGAATATTTATCTAGATTTATTCGCCACATTCTTCCGGATTGGCTTATTCACGTTCGGCGGCGGACTGGCAATGCTGCCGATGCTCGAAAAAGAAGTAGTCAGCCGCAAGAAATGGGCAACCTACGATGAACTTGTCGATTATTATGCGATCGGGCAGTGTACACCGGGAATTATTGCGGTCAACACCGCAACCTTCGTCGGTTATTCACAGAAAAAATGGAAGGGTGCCGCAGTTGCGACAGCAGGCGTCGTTGCCCCGTCTTTGATCATCATTATTCTGATCGCTTCGCTGATGACCTCTTTTGCCTCTCTGCCGGTTGTCCAGCATGCTTTAGCCGGCATCCGCATCGGTGTCTGCGTGCTGATTGCTCAGGCGGTCTGGAAAATGTTTAAAAACGGCGTCAAGGATTTTTACGGACTGATCGTCTTCTTTGCGATTCTGCTCGCTTCCTACTTTAACGTGCTGCCCGTTGTCGCCTGTGTGCTGATCGCCATGGTATGCGGTCTTGCCTACTGTCAGATCATGAAAAAGAAAAACGGCGTCTCCCCCGCCCTGGCGCATGCCAATCAGGGAGTCCCGCCTAAAAAGAATGAAAAGCCTGCTGAAGTGGCAGACGAAACAAAGGAGGGTGAATGAGGATGATGTTATGGCTGACCCTCTTCTGGGAATTCTTTAAAACCGGTCTGTTCTCGATCGGCGGTGGTCTTGCGACGATTCCGTTCCTGTATGAAATGATGGAACGCTACCACTGGTTTACCGAAAGCGACCTGCTCAATATGATCGCCATTTCTGAATCCACTCCGGGACCTGTCGGTGTCAATATGGCAACCTATGTCGGCTATCATGTGACCGGAGGAAATATCTTCGGCGCCATTATGGCCACATTTGCGCTGGTCTTACCGAGTGTCATCATTATCTGTGCGATTGCCAAAGTACTGCAGGCTTACCGCAAGAATCCGTACGTGCAGGATATGTTCTACGGACTGCGTCCCGCCACAGCTGGTCTGATCCTTTCTGCCGCAATCGGTGTATTTTTAAGCGTACTTGCGCCAAGCGGACAGTTTGTTTTCGATTCAGGCTTTTTCATCAGTTTCGGCTTAATGTTAATGATCTGGGGATTTACGATGATTTTCAAAAAACTTCATCCGATTGTTGTCATCTGCTTAAGTGCCGTGATCGGAATTGTTCTGAGTCTGTGATGACTTTTCGCCCCAGCTCCGCTTTACCTTCAAGCATCGAAATTTCTGCATAAATAAAGCGTGGAATGAAGATTTCTTCAGTTCCACGCTTTTTCATATTCAGTTTTGATTCCTTGAAAGCTCTTCTGACATCTGTTGAAGACGTCTGTTTGTGGGCTTCTGTTATTATTCAGCCGCAATCAGGTTATCGGCAAGTTCTTCCATAGCCGGCAGGTCGGTGTCTTTCATGGAAGTCTTGATTGTAACAACCGGATCCACATAAGTCAGGTTCTTGCATCCGGCGAGAATTTCTTTCATCGTCTTGGCAGCACTTGGTGCCCAGGAACCGTTCTGGATCATGGCGATTGTGCGTTTCTGGAATGCCTTGTGAGTGAGGATATGGAGCAGTCTTTCCATTGGTGCGAATACACCCGCATCGTAGGTGCATGCGATGAAGAGTACTTTCGGATAAACGAAGCACTGTGCAACAGCTTCGTGAACGTCGCAGCGGGTAACATCCATCAGTTTAACGGTCTGACCTTTTGCTTCGAGAATTTCAACCATCTTGTCTGCCACGATGTTGGTGTGACCATGAATGGAAGCGACTAATACAAGAATTCCTTCTTTTTCAGGACGGTAGGAACTCCATGTATCGTACAGGCTGATGTAGTGGCCTAAATTGTCTTTCAGTAATGGTCCGTGAGTAGCTGCAATGGTCTTAATATCAAGAGCAGCTGCTTTTTTAAGCAGAGCCTGAACCTGAACGCCATATTTACCAACAATGTTGAGGAAGTAGCGGCGAGCTTCTTCATCCCAAGGTTCATCGGCATCACGGGTACCGAATTTGCCGAATGCGTCAGCCGCAAACAGTGTTTTGTCCTTGTCATCGTAAGTGACGATAACTTCCGGCCAGTGAACCATCGGCGCATTGACGAAGTGCAGTTTGCGGTCACCTAAATCAAGGGTGTCGCCTTCTTTAACCGCAAGACGTTTGTCTTCCGGAATCGGAGTCACTTCAAAGTTCGGCATCATCTGCCATGCTTTTGGCGAGCAGACAACGGTTGCTTCAGGATGTGCTTTGAGGATCGCATCGATGCTTCCGGAATGGTCCGGTTCAAGATGCTGAATCAGCAGATAGTTCAGTGGTTCGCCATTGAGAACTTCGTTGACATTGGCAAGCCATTCGTCTGTTTTACGTTTATCGACAGTATCGACTAATAAGTTGACACCTGTATCACTTTTGATGAGATAAGAGTTATATGCGACTCCGTTCGGAACCTTGTACTGGGATTCGAATAAATCAAGATCGTAGTCATCGCATCCCACGGAATAAACTGTTTCGGAAACTTTTTCCATGTTAAATGTCCTTTCCAGCCCGCATGCCTTACGGGCGTCTCTATGTGTTTATCATACCGGACAATTCTATCTTCACATATGGTTTTTCTCAAATAACTAGATTTCACTTTTTTTGACAGACATCCCGATCCCTGAAGAATTCATACATTCCCTGTCAGGGATGGTTTTACTGATTCTGATCCGAGGAAGTCAGACGGTCAATTTTATTCTTTTCCGCTCGAGTTTCTGTGCTTGGAGGTGTCTGCTGCTGAAAAGATTCAACAATCCACTTTCCATCCTTAATGCGCACATCGAGCTCGTAGTAGACCGGTTCGACCGGCATAGCCATGATTTTATCTTTTAAGGAGACGAGAAACTGATTCGCAAAAGTGGAATAAAGCTGTTCCTTGATCGCATCTTCTCCCTGCAGAATCGAACCTGCTGCCTCGATCAGATGATGACTGAGATAGGAGAGCGATGCCGACTGTAAAGCGGAAGCGACTAAATCTTGATCCAGTTTACTTAACGGCACCGTCACACCCTGCAGATTAATGATCATATGGTCCTGCTCAAATTCGATGGAGCGTACCGTGCAGTCTTTGAGCGTCTTAACGTAAATCTGGGTGAGCAGATTGGCGCCATCCTGAGAGGTCTGCGATAAATCTCCGTACTTCTCCAGTTCGCTCACAAGGGCCCGGTAGAACTCTGTTGTATTCGTATCCGTCTCAATTTCGACGGGCTGACTGGTGAGCTGGTCCTCTTTGTTTATGGCTTCTAGCTGACTCTGAAAATCACCCGCTACACTCTGCATTGCCTTATTAAACTGCCATACGCTGAATCCGCAGAAACTCAGTGACAAGATCAGAAGGATGACAAGAATCATCCAGATCTTTTTTGTCTTCTGTTTTTTATCATTTGGCTTTGAATTGACTTCACTGTGCTTTTTCATCATTTTTCTCTTTTCTTCTGTCTAATACTGAGGTGAATATATCGAGTCTATTGTTGAGGGGAATGAAATGTTCTTCAAGTTTTTTGCCTTTTCCAAGTCCGCGCGATTGACGATTTGAAAATGAAAGTGAACTTTGTGTCCAAAAAAGCCAATGTCATTAAGTTAACGAACTTTCTCGTTTACTAAGTGGTGTTTGGAATAGA
>JBJEFF010000180.1:0-4548 GCA_051873775.1 Allobaculum sp.
AGACGGAAAAAGAAAAAATTGTTCGTTATGCCGCCAGAAAAATTACACGTTAAAAGGAAAAGATGGAAAACGAGCATACCTATACGGTAATCCGGATTGCAACATGCAGATATTTGATGAAAAACCAATCAATCGCATGGATGAAATCGATCTCTTTAAAGAGGAAGGCATAAATGCTTTCCGTATCGTACTAAGTGTGGAAAATAAAACGGAATCGCAGAAAATCAGAGAAGAATTTCGAGAAAAAATATCCGGATAGGATAATCCTCCTTTGAAATCCCGTAGTATAAAAAAACTATGAAAATTATCCGGCTTGAAATGAATGCACAGTAACGAAAGAGGATGTTGATGTGCTATAATTTTTCAGTATAGAAGGCAAAGGAGGATATAGACATGCCTATTATTACAGATGTTTACGCACGTGAAGTCCTGGATTCCCGTGGAAACCCTACTGTAGAATGCGAAATCACAACTGAATCTGGCGCTTATGGACGCGCTATGGTACCAAGTGGTGCTTCTACTGGTGAAAGAGAAGCTCTTGAACTTCGTGACGGAGACAAAGCTCGTTACCTTGGAAAAGGAACAACTAAAGCAGTTGATAATGTAAACAACATCATCGCTCCAGCTATCATCGGTATGGATGTAACTGATCAGATCCTGATCGATAAAACTATGCTTGAACTCGATGGTACAGATTTCAAATCTAACCTCGGTGCAAACGCTACACTTGCAGTTTCTATGGCTGCTGCTTGGGCTGCTGCTGACTACTATGGAATTCCATTCTATAACTATGTTGGCGGAGCTAACGCTCACGTAATGCCAGTTCCAATGTGCAACGTAATCAACGGCGGAAGCCACGCTGACTCCACAGTAGACTTCCAGGAATACATGATTATGCCAGTTGGTGCATCTTCCATGAAAGAAGCTGTACGTATGGCTGCTGAAGTATTCCACAACTTAAAATCTGTATTAAAAGCTAAAGGTTACAACACTAACGTTGGTGACGAAGGTGGATTCGCTCCTTCCTGCAAAGACGGAAACGAAGAACCACTCGAACTGCTCGTTGAAGCAACTAAAAAAGCTGGATATGTTCCTGGCAAAGACATCATGATCGCTATGGACGTTGCTGCTTCCGAATTCCACAACCACGAAACTGGTCTGTACGAACTCACTAAATCCGGCGGCGGAAACAAAACTTCTGACGAAATGATCGAAATGTACAAGGAATGGGTTGAAAAATATCCAATCATCTCCATCGAAGATGGTCTTGGCGAACGTGACTGGGACGGCTGGAAAAAACTTACAGACGCTCTTGGCAAACGCATCCAGTTAGTTGGTGACGACTTATTCGTAACTAACCCGAAAATCCTTGCTGAAGGTATCGAAAAAGGTATCGCAAACGCAATCCTGATCAAAGTTAACCAGATCGGTACTTTAACTGAAACATTCGATGCTATCGAATTAGCTCAGAAACACAACTACACTACAGTTGTTTCCCACCGTTCCGGTGAAACAGAAGACTCCACAATCGCTGACATCGCTGTTGGTACAAACGCTGGACAGATCAAAACTGGTTCCTTATCCAGAACTGACCGTATCGCTAAGTACAACCGTTTAATGCGTATCGAAGACGAACTGAACAAACGTGGAACAGTTTCTGTTGCTCAGTATCCAGGTCCAAACGCTTTCTATCAGCTCGATATGAATGCTGTAGAAGCTGACATGGAAAAACAAGGCAAATAGTCTACCTATTCAACTTTAAAAACTATAATTTTTAAAAGGCCGGAGAGAAATCTCCGGTCTTTTGCATCTCAGTCAGAAAAACGCCAATAGCACGAAAAGAAGATATGAATATAAACCAATGTCATAACGGTGACATAGAAATACGAAATGACAAGCCATTCAAATGGGAAAAAATGGGATATGCCTTGAAAACTTGAGACGCATGTAAAGTCTTTGTTATTCTGATTGAAGTCAGAAAAGACCGATGGATAAACAGAAAGGATGATGAATGTGAAAAAACAGATGTTTGCCGGCGCATGTGCACTGCTTTTAGGTTTCACTGCTTCCTCAGCCTACGCAAAACCACAACAACTTCCTTCAACCCGCTTATCCGCAATCACTTCTTCGAGAACGGCTCTTACTCCGGTAAGATCCTGTCAGGATATTCCGGAAGATACGAAATCGGGACTTCTGGACTCTTTAAAAAAGAATGCCAAGCGTCAGGAACAAAGAGAAAACGCACAGAGGAAAGTTAAGGCCTCTTCCGGTGTCGAGGATGAATTTGACGAAGACGGAATTGCCACAATTGATGAAATTCTTGCTGAAGAAGGCAATGAGATTTTTGATGGCACACCGTCGATGGATTATGAATACAATGGCTCGGTGCTGAATCGGACAGATGGTGTCAATAACGGTCCTTCCGGCAGAGAAACCTACTACAACCTGCCGATGGATGGTGTAGTTGAAATCATGCGCGCAATGGGCAATACCGACCCGTACTGGGTACGGGAGGACGGAGTGAAGATGCTTGGTGACTATGTCATGGTTGCTGCCCACCTGCCGACAAGACCGCGCGGATCGTATGTCATGACTTCGCTTGGCATGGGTCTCGTCTGTGATACCGGAACCTTTGCGCTGAAAGATCATTATCAGCTTGATATTGCGGTCGACTGGGATTAGGAATTTTCCAGACTGAAAAAGAATCTTCAGTCCCATGATGACTGATTGATCTAAACAAAACCGATGAGAATAAGAAAAAGGCCGCGGAAATCAAATCCGGGGCCTTTTAGCTTCTGTACGAAGGAAAAGTTAATTCTGATTATTCGTAGAGATATTCATCATCTTCATCGTCATAGTCATCGTAATAGTCGTCATCGCTGTGGCCGCTCAGATGCAGAGACCATACGCAGATGGCAAAAATCAGATAGGTAATGAAGAATCCGGCACATACATCACTGAGGAAGTGAGCGCCTAAAACCATACGGCTTGCACAGGTTGCGACGGTCAGCACAAAGGCGATCAGCATCATGAAATTGACGCTTCCTTTTTTTGTGAAGACAGGAATCAGTGCCCATAAGAACAGGCAGGTAATGGATTGTGCATGTCCGGACGGGAAAGAACGGAACAGATCCGAATGCATTTCATAAAGATTCGGGAATGAGGCTTTAATCCAGTGTGCAGGGGCATACCATGCGGTAAACGGAACGTCTGTATACTGCTGAAGCAGTATGAAACGAGGTCTGCACCATACACGTTTTGCGACCTGTACAACCGCCATTGAACCGCCGCACACAATCAGCAGCACGGCAATGCATTTGATTTTGTCCGAGCGGTCTGCCTTGCGCATCAGGAAGGCATAGAGAAGAGCCGGGAGCGTACTGATCAGTAAGCCGGCAATCCAGGAAATGATCCAGCTGAGGTTCATTTCATCCATGAAGGAATCCGCCATGTAGACCGGTCCGATTGCGAGCATCACAAAGCCGAGGATCCAGCCGAAAATCCAGTACTTACCATCACGCAGAACGTCGATGGTCATAAAGCCGGCTGCACCTAAGCCCCAGAAAGCAGGAGCAGGGGAGCAGGCTGCGAAGATCTGAGCCCACTTTGCGGTAGGATCGAAGATCCATGAATCTAATCGAAGGTCCAGAACTACTCCGGCTGCCATACCGGCAAGCGCCAGCAGGAGTAATCCGAACAGCCACCCATTGGGTATGCGTTTGCTGTAATAATTGTCCATAAAACTATGTTACCAAAAAAATTCACAATCCTGTAATTATGTGAGAATTTGCATAAAAAACTGTGACGACTGGGTCGGAATATAATAACGCGCTATATAAAACAATTATCGGGATAAACCCTGATCCGCTTGATCATCCGTCTCTTTTACCGACTGCTTATATTGCCAAACTGTAAGGTAAAAAGGACATAAAAACATCCCGATCACCAAAGCGGAGATGACCGGGATAAATCAGGAGGGGACGCATTAGCGCGGATTATAATTCATTCTGATGAGTAGCGAAACGGTATTCTTCGATTGTGTTCTTCACACGGTCCTTCACTAATTCTTCCGGATCGTTTTTCAGAGAACCTTCGCGTACTTTTGTATACTGCATCGGCATGAACTGGGACAGAGCAGCAAGGTTGATGCCTTCTTTGCGCAGGTTGGCGAAAAGTTTTTCCATGGCAGCCTGAACTTCAGGATCCGGCATGTAGTAACGGGAACGATCGGAGAAGGAGAATTTACGTTTGAACCATAATTCGTTTTCGTCACCATGATAGTGTTTCGCCCAGTTTTTCGGGTTAGCGAGCATTGCTTTTTCGAGAGTTTCGATGAAGTGGCTGGTTTCTTCTTCACGGCCATGGAACATCATTTCTTCGATATAAGCTAAGGAGAACAGAGCTTCACGTGCACCGTAAGTCAGACCCGGACCGACTTTCAGGATACCCACGCCGTCTTCAACGAGTTCGCGCAGTTTGTATTTGGTCTGGTAGTCAGTAGAGTGACCTTCAAAGACGATGTTTGGGAATTCCTTGATGCTTGCCATT
>JBJEFF010000181.1:0-22689 GCA_051873775.1 Allobaculum sp.
CGTAAGGAACATCTCCGTGTATTGCTTTAGTGATCATTTCTGATTGTGAAAATTCCGTGATCAGATGATTTTTAAACTCGTCTGCTGTCGTGATCGATTACAGCTTCGTTTAAAGCTGTGGATAAAGATTCTTTTTCTTCGATTGCTTCTACAGCTGCTGCTGCAAGCGGAGCAACAGAAAGAACGGTCATTTCAGCGTATTTCTTCTTGTTTTCATTCTGATCGATTGTATTGGTAACGATGAACTCAGCAAGATTGGAAGCTTTTAAGCGATCAATAGCCGGTCCGGACAGTACACCGTGAGCACAAGCCGCAATAACCTGTTTAGCACCTTTTTCATACAGCATGTTGATACCGCTCGTTAAAGTACCTGCAGTATCGACCATGTCATCGATGACAACCGCAACTTTGCCGTCTACTTCACCTAATAAGTTCATCGCAACCGCAACGTTTGGTTTCGGTCTTCTCTTGTCGATGATCGCAACTGGAGCACCTAAACGGTCGGCAAGTCTTCTTGCACGGACAGTTCCGCCGTGGTCAGGAGATACAACAACGATATCTTCGAGGTTTAAATCTTCCTTGTTTTTCAGGTATTCCGCAATTAATGGCAGTGTGTTGATATCATCAGCCGGAATATCGAAGTAACCCTGAATCTGAGCAGCGTGTAAATCCATAGTGATGACACGGTTTGCGCCGGCTCTTTCTAACATTGTCGCAACAAGTTTGGAAGAAATTGGCTGTCTTGGCTGAGCTTTGCGGTCCTGACGTGCATAACCGAAGTAAGGGATAACGCAGTTGATCGAACGGGCAGATGCACGCTTGCAGGCATCGATACCGATTAACAGTTCCATCAGGTTATCATTGACCGGACGGTTTGTGGACTGAACGAAGAATACATCTTTTCCACGAACGGATTCGCCTAATTCAACGAGAATTTCACCATCCGCAAAGTGGTGAACTTCACATTTTCCAAGTGGCAGATCGAGAATATCGCAGATTTCCTGAGCAAGATCTTTGCTGGCAGTCAGCGCAAAAACCACGGTTGAATCCTTAAGTTCTTCTTTGTTTTTCATGCTAGAGTCCTTCCTTAATGACTTCATTTTCCTTGAAGGTGTTCTGCGGCACGGTACAGTTTCGGACAATACAGGACTGAATCTTGCAGTGATCTGAAATTGTCGCATCTTCAATCCATGTCTGTGGATAAATTTCGCACCAGTCGTCAATGACGCTGCTTCCCATAATATGGGTATCCGGATAAATCACGACATCATGGCCAATTTTTACGTCTTTGCCGATGACAGTGCGTTCTGGGTCAATAATCTGGACGCCCCGATCCATCCAGGACTGGTTAATCTTCTGAATCATCCATTTCGAAACCCCATAGAGTTCCGCAACGGTATTGATTCCTGCCATTTCATCAGGATTGGCCTGAATAGCCTGAACACTCTTACCCTGTGAAGAAAGGATTTTGACAAGGTCGGTCAGATAGTATTCATGCTGGGCGTTATTGGTCGTCAGTTTGGACAGGGACTCAAACAAATCCCGGTTATTAAAACAGTAGACTCCGGCATTAATCTCCCGGATTTGTTTCTGATCTGGAGTGCAGTCCTTACTTTCGACAATTTCTAGAACCTGACCTGACTCATCACGAACCACGCGTCCATAGTGAGCACCATCTTCCAGAATGGCACTTAACAGGACAAGTGAATGGTTGTTCTCAACAGCTTCCTGATACAGAGCTTTCAGTGTGTCTGCCTGCAGACACGGTACATCTCCGTTCATCACGAGTGTGTACCCCGGTTCATTTTCAAGTACTGTACACTGCATGACGGCATGGCCTGTTCCGAGCTGTTCTTTCTGTAATGCGAATTCAACATCCTTGAATGCATCCATTAAAGACTCAGCCTGGTAACCTGCAACCACGACAATACGGTCTGCTCCTGCTTCTTTAAGGGCGTCAATCGGATAGGCAAGAATCGGACGGTCAATCAAAGTGTGCATGACTTTGTTTTTTTCCGATCTCATGCGTGTTCCTTTTCCCGCCGCAAGAATAATGGCATTTTTTTGCGTCATAGAATCACCTTCCTTGCTCATTCTAACATATCCGGACTCTTCTTTCTTTAGACTGATTGTAATGACGGTTGCAGAAATGATGTATATTGTTTCATATTTCACTTCTACATAATCTTTTTCAAAAAACGGGACGAAAACAGAATTTATGCTTGTGGAACTGAATTATCTTTGAAATTTTTCTGTGCATACAAAAAGCCTCTTCCGGGTTCATATCCGAAAAAGGCTTTGTATGCATATTCTTTTATTCGTTCCGTTTATGTTTCAGGAACATCAGATCCTACTTAATCGAATCCATCTCCGCTTTGAGCTTGTCGATTTGTTCGTTCTTAGCATCAATCTGTTCCTGCAGCGGATCGCCATCACTCTTGATTGCCTGCCATGCTCCATAAGCAGTATCCATGTCCGATTTAGCCTGAGTGACCTGCGACTGAATCTGCTGGACATTGTGCTGTTCCTGGGAAATCTTCGCTTCAAGATCAGCCTGGGTACTGCTGTGGGTGTTGATCTGCTGCTGCAGATTGGCAACGCGCTCTTCCATCGATTTACGGCTTGCCTCATTGGCATCGTTGGCTTCAAGACGGTCAAGCTGAGTCTGCAGAATAATCAGCTGCGACTGCAGATCATCGATCGTCGGCAGACTGTTGAGCTGGGACTGATAATCTTCAAGAGCGCTGTTCGCGGCATCGAGATCACTCTGGTAGGCGTTATACGTACTCTGCTTGTCGTTATATTCTTTTTCCGCATTATTAATACGGGATTTAATCGTTTCAAGCTGCTTGGACAGATCGCCGACTTCGGATTCGAGCTGTTCGATCTGTTCACGGATCTTCGCTTTCTTTTCCGCATTGGCGACGTTTTCCATACTGGAATCCGGTTTATCCCCCATCTGGGCAATCGCAAGCAGTTCATCAAACGACTTACCGGTCAGCGACTGTATTAAATCATTGACTTTGGCACGGGCGTCGTCACTGAGCTTTTCGTATGTCTTCCGGAAGTTGAGAATATCCATTTTCTCGTCATCCGAATAGGAGTTGTAGTTGCCAAGCCAGTCCATCAGATCGTCATAACCTTCATTGGAAAAGCCCTGGTTGGCTACGGTCGAATCGATAAAACTCTTGAGCGCAAACCCGCCGCCGACAACTGCTGCAATACCAAGAATAATCGCCCCGGAAATCAGAGCCCCTTTGGCACCGCTGCCTCTTTTTTTCTTCTTGCCCGGACGATGGTAAGGCAGATCATCGTAGTAATCTTCATCATCCTGAATGTATTCACGTTTTAAGATCGGCTCTTCCTGATCAAGCAGGTTACGGATCTCATTGGGATCCATGCGGACTGTTCCGCCATTCTGTCTTGGCGCCGGCTGGGACTGATTATTGAATACACGGGTGGATCCCATATCCCCGTTATTGCGGTATGCGGCATCCTGCACGTTTTCCATACGGGTAACCGGACGGGTTGTTCCGCCAAAATCCTGACGGGACTGAGGATGCTGCTGACCTGGCATGACTCTGGTATTTTCAACACCCTGATTGGACATCACGCGGGTATTCTCAATGTTCTGATTCGGATAGCGGTTCGAAGCAGGGGTCTGTCTTCGCACAGGCTGGCCGTACTCATTCTGATTGAACTGTCTTGTTTCTTCGGCGATGCCATCATCATAGACGACCTGACCGCGCTGATCATATGAATCCTCCACACTTCGCTGATCATGGAGTTCATTCAGATTAATCGTCTGATCGGACACATTATGGCTGCGCATGAAATCCGGAATATCAATCGATTCATAAGTCTTTTCCGGTTCAGGCACATGCTCCGTATTTACACTGCGCGCATTAAAAGCGGGCTGTTCACGTGTTTTTTCAATGGAATCACCCGAAGATTCCTGCTGACTGGAACGCGAATAAGTCTGCTGGAACTGCTCTGAAGTTGCCCTTGCACGCTGAATACGCCGCTGACGTTCTTTGTTGCGGGCGAATTCATTGATCTTCTTTTTCATTTCCTGATCGTCCGATAAAGAATCGAGTAAGGAATCAAGAACTTCATTTTCTTTATTGCTCATCACAGGAACCTCCTTTTTGGTTATTCTATCAGATTTCACGATATCTTTTTTCGTTCTTGCTGATATCAGAAGTACCGCTATATTAAAACCAAAATTCGGCTTCGTCCAAAAAAGCGCTGATTATTTAAAATCTTTTAAGAGAATCTGAAAATGAATGACCTTACAGACTCGGATTCATGGCACACTCTTACGGATTTTCTCTGAAAACTGCTTAAAGAAACCAAAGGGAATCCACTCGACTTTCTGCGAAAGCATCCAGACTCCCACGCAATACGGAGCAGCGAGAAGATCCTCAATCTTTGACGGCTCAAGAGGAAACAAGGTTACCACAACATATTTACCCCGCTTTTCTGTCCGTCTGTTCACCCGTCGAATATCCCGTAATACGAGACCGGAAAATATAGTGTGAAATTCATATGCCTCATACAGACAGTCCACAGCCATAAGCGGATAGTTTTTCAGCGGCTTGAGCCAGTCTTCATGATCTTCCAGCAGTACTTGTCCAAGATCCGGATCATGAAGCCGGAAAATCCGGTCAAACAGACTTTCGAGTTCTTCCTCATATTGATAGGTGATCCAGACTTTCTTTTTTCCGACTTTATAGGAATAGAAGAGAGGATGGAGCTTTTTCTGGCAGTTCAGACATAAGGATCGTGATCCTGTGAAAACTTCCTGAAGAGTTTCGCATTCCGTGAGCTGCTCACCGCACCAGAGACAGTATTCATATAGCTGATCTGTTTGAGACACGTGTCGAGATTTCTTGACGGTGCCTGAATGTATGCGCTCGTTTTGCCGTAAGGGTCGTTGTAGCTGCGTCCTGCTCTGCCGAAAATCTGAATCAGACTCGCACTGGTAAACACGGGATGATCCGCCCGGTAGACGATCACCTGCACGGAGGGAACGGTTATTCCTCTTTCGAGTAAAGTCGTACATATCAGCACCTGCCTTTTCTTACCATGAAAATCTTCCATGATCTTTTCCTTATCCTTACTCTTGGAATGGATGACTGCTGTTTTAAAGAACGGTCGGAAAATCCAGTTCATCCATCGCGTATCCTGAATACGGGGCACAAATAACAGAACCTGCTTGTGCTTTCGCTTATAGCGCAGACACTCTCTAAAAATACGCACAACCATCATCGGTCTGGAACAGACTCTGACTTTCGGGACACTAAGCGGCTGTTCATGAGGGCGCTTGAATAAATTAACCATTCCCATTCTGCCCTGTCTGATCGCTTCCATACTTTTTTCATCCGGCGTGGCGCTGAGCATCAGCCGCTGCCCGATGCAGCTTTGCGAAGCGATGGATTCGAGCACTTCATTGCCCGCATACGGAAAAGCATCGAGTTCATCGAGAATGAGCAGATCAAAACAGAAGGGATAGCGGTAAAGCTGATGAGTGGTACAGACAATCAGATCAGCATCCGTGATTTTCGTATACCCCTGACAGACCGCAATCACACTCAGGTCCGGAAAATTAGCCGACAGTCGCTGCGCAATCTCCAGAACGACCTGTCTTCTCGAAATCGCAAAACAGACTTTCTTTCCCTGTGCTAAATACCAGCAGATGCTTTCTAATGAGATCTCTGTCTTGCCCGCTCCAGTCGCGGCGTAGACGAGGACATCCTTACCAGCCTTTAAATACTCCAATGCCTTTGCGGATGCTTCTTTCTGAAACGGCTTCAGCTCAAATTCGAGTTTCGGTTCTCCTTTCCACACGCAATGTGAAAGCTGCGGTTTTGGCGGGAGTGTCCCCGCTTCAAGTAAGCCGAAATCCATGCATTTTTTACAGTAGAGATGATTGTTCACCCGGAAGAAAAGCCGGGGATCGTGATTATGACAACGTAGACATTCCATATTTTTTTATGGTCGTAAAAATCGGAATTGATTCACAAAATCAGAAATTTCTTCTGGTAATCCCAAGAAAGCACGTAAAAAAGCCGGTTCACATGTATTTTTCATCATGCAAACCGACTTATATTATTTTTTAATTTGATGTTTTTTAACAGAAACGAACACCGGGGTAAAAAAAATCCGCCATGCGGCGGAAATTTTTGTCAAACTTATTTCTTGTCTGTGCGTCCGTATTTTCTGTTGAACTTTTCAATACGTCCCTGAGCGGCTGCGAAACGCTGACGGCCAGTGTAGAATGGGTGGCAGTTGCTGCAAGTATCTACTAAAAGAGTGTCACCTTTTACAGTAGAACCAGATTCGAATTTATTGCCGCAGGAAGAACAAACAACAGTTACGGTATGGTAGTTAGGATGGATTCCTTTTTTCATGTGCCATAACCTCCTTCCGCCTTAAATCATCTGCTGATTTAAAGTAAGTGCTAAAGCATTATAGCAATCCTTCACTTTTAAATGCAACCGGAAAAATAATCGAATTCGGCTAAAAGGCGAATTGTAAAGCAATATCTGAAGCTTTTTGATGATCAGCTGATTCATATTCATTTCCGACTTCTTTTTATTTCCTGCCAGTTTAATTTCCATTCACTTATCCGTAAGAAAATATCAGAAAATCCGACTCTGTATTTCCTTTTCGTTTTTCATAAATCCTTCTAGAATGGAATCATGAACTCTTATCAGAAAACGATTGGCCATTTAAAAACAATCAACCAGCATAAAATCAAAGTCACTCAGCTCTGTTTTCGCTGCGGACTCATTAAACAGGGCATTCTCCACGATTTATCGAAGTATTCTCCGGTGGAACTGAAAACCGGTTTCCACTATTATCAGGGCTTCCGTTCGCCGATTGATGCCCAGAAAGAAGCAGAAGGCTATTCTTTCTCATGGCTTCATCACAAAGGAAGAAATCCGCATCACTGGGAATACTGGATCGATAACGGACTCGAAGGCATCAAACCGATCCCGATGGAATTTAAATATGTGGTCGAAATGTTCTGTGACCGGGTTGCCGCAAGCCAGATTTACCTCAAGGAAAATTACTGCGACGATTCACCCTGGAAGTACTACCGCGATCATCAGAAACACATGTTTATTGCCCCGCAGACCGAACGCCAGATTCTCTATCTGCTCGGCTACTTAAAACAGTTCGGACTCGATGCGACGATCATTCAGATCCGCAAGCTTCTCGAAATGGACCGCCAAGGACTGCCGCTCCCGATCTAGTTTTCGATCTCATTTTCAAATTTTGTTTTCAGAATTTATTTTCCAGTTCAAATGCCATAAAAAAATAGGATCTGATTTTCATCGCCAGATCCTATTTTTTATTTTCTTCTGTTTTTGAATTTCGATCTATCTTTCGTTGCGTTTAAACTGTCTATTCCGTTTCTGTCAGTTCGAGCAGTTCAAGAATTCTCGTCAGATCCTGCTGGTTTTCATAGCGGATCGTGATGGAATTCGGTTTAATTCTGACCGGTGTCTGGAAAAACTCTTCGAGCTGACGGTTGGCATCTTTAATAAAGATGTTGTTTTCAAAATCCTGTTCCCCAGCCTTCTTATCGTTTTTCTTCGGTGTATTCGTTTTGTTTTCAAGAGCTTCCTTGACCTTCTGCTCCATGGTGCGCACGGACCAGCTTTCTTCGATGGCACGATGTGCGAGTTTTTTCATGGATGCTTCGTCTTTTAAGGAAAGAAGAGCGCGCACATGACCCATCGACAGTTCCTTGTCGATGACCATCTGGCTGACCTCATCCGGTAAGCGCAGCAGTCGGAGCAGGTTTGCGATATGTTCACGGCTCTTGCCCACACGGGTGGCAAGCTGTTCCTGTGTATAGTGCAGTTTCTTGATTAACTGATCATACGCTTTCGCTTCTTCAATGACGTTGAGATCTTCACGCTGAATGTTTTCGAGCAGGGAGATTTCCATCATTTCCTGATCATTGAAATCAACCACGATTGCCGGAATTTCTTCTTTACCGGCCAGCTTACTTGCACGCAGACGTCTTTCACCGGCAATCAGTTCATAGCCGTGAATACTGTTCTTAACGAGAATCGGGGTGAATACGCCGTGTTCCTTGATCGAAGCTGCAAGTTCTTCGAGTGCTTCTTCATCAAAGATTTTACGCGGCTGGTAAGGGTTCGGGCGAATCTCGGCAACCGGTATCTGAAGCTGTGAGTAGTTCTGGGAGGTATCCTGTCCGTTTTGAATATCATCGAGCATCTGGGTGATGTCTCCTCCGAAAATGGAGGAGAGCCCTTTGCCTAAGCGGTTGTTATCCTTACTCATGCAAAGACTTCTTCTTTCAGATGCAACATTTCACGGGACAGACGGGCGTAAGCCTGTGCTCCTTTACACTTCGGATCATATTCAAAAATGGAAACACCGCGGCTCGGTGCTTCGGACAGTTTGACATTACGGGGAATGGAATTCTGATACACCAGACGGCCGAATGTCTGACGGACTTCCTGAGAAACATCTACCGACAGACGGGTACGGTAATCAAACATCGTCATCAGAATGCCTTCAATCGATAAATTCGGATTGCTGGTCTTCTGAACTAGACGGATGGTGAGCAGCAGCTGGGTGACACCTTCAAGGGCATAGTATTCGCACTGTACCGGAATCAACACGCTGTCTGCGGCGGTTAAGGCATTGGTATTGAGCAGGCCGAGTGAAGGCGGACAGTCGATCAGAATGAAATCATAGATTTCGCGCATCGGATCGAGAACGCGTTTTAATAAGCCTTCCTTGCCGTGACTGAGACGGTCCATAACAAGATCGGCACCGGCTAAGGACATATTGCTTGGCAGAACATCGACCGCGCATTTATCGCCGTGCACAATCGCATCTTCAATCGGATAGTCTTCAAGAATCACGTTATAGACGGTTGGCTGACCGTTAGATTTGAGCGCATTCAGACCCTGGCTCGCATTACCCTGCGAATCGAAATCGACCAGCAGGACTTTCTTGCCGAGTTTGGATAGGGCACTAGAAAGGTTAATGGCAGTCGTCGTCTTGCCGACACCGCCTTTTTGGTTGGAAATTGCGATGATTTTAGCCATTCGTTTCCTCCAGTGGTTTCTTTTTAATCAGTGAATAGGAACGAGGATACTGTTTCGGAGTCGGACCGGTTTTCACAAATGTGATGACTGTACGCTCACCTTCTCCTCCCAGTTCAAATTCTTTAATATTTTGAGCTTCAACATTTAAAGCGTCGATTGCCGGTTTGGCGTTTTTCAGCTCTTCTTTTCCGGCTGCACCTTTGAGCGCAATGAACTTGCCATCCCGATTTAACAGCGGAATGCAGAGTTCAAGCAGGATCGACAGTCTTGCGACTGCTCTTGCGCTGACGACATCAAACTGGCCGCGGTGATTTTTGACAAAGTCTTCCGCACGTGCATTTTCGATTTTCACATTGTCGAGATGCAGTTCGTCTTTGACCACCTGCAGAAACTTGCAGCGCTTGGTTAACGGTTCAATCAGCGTAAACCAGCGCTGTGGCCACAGAATGGCGAGCGGAATGCCGGGGAAACCAGCCCCGCTGCCGACATCGGCCATGGATTTAAAATCTGTGCCGATAAATGGCACGATGGAATCATAAAAGTGTTTTTCCCAGACTTCTTCCTCTTCAGTAATTGCGGTCAGATTCATTTTCTGATTCCACTCCTGCAGCAGGGAGAGGTACTGTTCAAACTGATGTATTTGTTTTTCATCGAGAAGGATCTCATCTTTTTTCAGAGCTTCCCGGAACATGTCTTTATTCATATCCTTCAGTATAAACTATCTCGCGCCTTTATGGCCGATCTTTTGCGATGAGATTCTCTGTGCCCGCACTTACGGCTGTTTTTCTCTTACGTTTTTGGCTTAGCGATGCATGCGGGAAAAATATCGTCATGTTCTGAAAAATTTCTAAGGGGATGAGGATTCTTTTATTCATGCCAAATCATATTGAAGACAAAAATGGTAAACTATGCCCATGACAAAAAGAAGATTAAAACCTGCGATCCGTTATGGAGCAACCGGCTTTGTGATTGCGCTTGTTCTTAGCGCAATTGTCTCGATTTCTGGCTGTTTTGCCTTAAAAGGCGCCCAGGAAAGACGGGAAATCAGTTCTACCACTCTGAAGTCTTCACTTGAGGAAGCTTCCGATCTGATCACAACCAAGTACTACTATTCCGATATCGGCAAGTTTGAAAACTCATATGAAATCAACGGCTGGAGTATTCCGTTTACCGGCAAGAACTTCATCCTTTCCTATCAGGGCGAAGCTCATTTAGGATTTTCCGTTAAGGATATCGATATCACAGTCACGGGCAATAAGATCCAAGTGACCTGCCCGCCGATTCAGATTCTGTCCAACTCGATTCCTGCTGAAACAGTTGAAGTCTATGATCAGTCGTTCAACATCTTCAATCAGGTGACGATTGATGACTATCTCGAATTCGAAACGAATCAGAAAGCCATTGCCGAGCAGAAGATGAGAGAAAACGGTGCGTTCGATCAGGCGAAGGAAGATGCGAAGACCGCCATTACCCAGGTGCTCAACGTCATTCCGGATGTGCGCGAAGACTATCACATCACGATCGATTTCAAAGAGGAACCGCAACAGGAATCCAGTCAGGCTTCATCGCAAAACGCAGATACCCCGACAACAGAGACGACTGAAAATGCAGAATCTGCCGCCGAATAACCTGTTTTACTCCATATGAATTCTGTATGAAACAGGCAGAATTCCAGAATTCATCACTACATTTTCAGATAGAAATTCCAAGATTTAAAAATGCGTATCTTCCCTTACATAAAGGAGGATACGCATTTTTCGTGATTGTTCAGCTGTAAAAGGTTTTCGTTTAAAAACGTCAAAAAAGAGGTCCTCACCCGTCTTGGCGTGGTGCGGAACCTCTTCTGCTGTATCAAGATTTATTTCAACTGTGATCGATTTGTTTCGATATTCGAATCGTTTCATGTTGAATGTCTGTATTTAAAGCGTAATCCCCATTCACTCAGAAACATCCAATTCAAGTCATCAACAAAGACGGTTATTCTTCGTCTTCGTCCTCCTGAGAATCTTCATCATCATCGATGATTTCATCCTCATCTTCATCTTCAGATACATAATCGTCTTCATCTTCTACGCTAATGGATTCTGTATCCACAATTGTATTTGCGGAAGACTGACGTTTGCGCAAATCCCAAGTATTTCCTGGAAGAGAGGCAAAGCGACCGTCAATGGATAAATCGCTGTAAAGCTGAGCAATATTATCATCGGCCTGAGAAGGAGTAAAGCCCATCTGAGCGGACACCGTATTCCAGATGTCGATAAATTTCATGGCTTTATTCTGGCTGGAAAGAATGTCATAGGCCAGATCAATCATTGATTTTTTCATATGCAAATCTCCTCGTAATTCAATGTTCTACATGGATTCAGGTGCAGATACACCGATTAAGCTTAATGCATCGGCTAAAACAATCTGTACTGCCTGCAGCAGGGCAATACGCTGCGCACTGAGTTCTGGATTCTGGGGATCGTTTACTTTGCAGGCGCCGTAGAAGCTGTGGAACTTCGCGGCGAGGTTCTGAATATAGTGCGAAATGCGGTGAACCTGACGGGTTCTTGCCGTCTGTTCAATGACAGACGGATATTCCTGTAAGGTCTTGAGCAGTTCGATTTCTTTTTCGTGAGTTAAATCACTGAATTTTTCGGGCATACTGTAACCTTCAGCCTGTTTGAGGATCGAACAGATTCTCGCATGGGCATATTGTGCATAGTAGACCGGGTTTTCGTTGGTCTGAGATACCGCTAATGCTAAATCGAAGTCGAGATGAGTATCGAGAGCACGGGCGGAGAAGAAGTAACGTGCCGCATCCACACCAACTAAATCCATTAAGTCGTTGATGGTTGTCGCATTGCCAAGACGTTTGGACATCTTGACTTCTTCACCATTGCTGACAAGACGAACCATCTGAATAATATCGACATTCAGCTGATCCGGATCATGATGGAGGGCAGCCATAGATGCTTTTAAACGCGGAATGTAACCGTGGTGATCAGCACCGAAGAAGTTGACGAGCATGTCGAATCCGCGGCGGTACTTGTCATCATGGTAGGCGATATCCGGAACGAGATAAGTCAGGGAGCCATCCTGCTTACGCAGTACGCGGTCCTTATCATCATCGAAGTCGGTTGTTCTGAACCATAATGCGCCATCGCTTTCGTAAGTGTAGCCATTGTCGGCTAACTGCTGGAGCGCATCGTCGACTTTGTGCGCATCACGGAGTGCCTGTTCGGATGTCCAGACATCGAAGTGAACGCGGAAACGGTCGAGGTCGCGTTTGATTTTATCAAGTTCGAACGCAATTCCTTCCTTGCGGAAGAAGTTGAGGTTTTCTTCTGTAGGTTCAAGAAGTTTATTCGGGTAGTCTTTGGCAAGCTGTTCAGCTTTTTCCTTAACATCAGCGCCGAGATAACCGTCAGCACCGATTTCAGCTTCCATACCGTGAGCCTGTACATATCGTGCCCATAAAGACTGCGCAAGGTTACCGATCTGGTTTCCGGCATCGTTGACATAGTATTCACGGGTGACATCATATCCGGCTTTTTTCATAATTCTTGCACAGGAATCCCCCCAGGCTGCGCCGCGGGCATGACCTAAGTGCAGAGAACCGGTCGGGTTGGCGGAAACATATTCGAGATTGACTTTGATGTTGTTATCCGGATGCTGGCCGTAGTTTTCCTTCTGTTCGAGAATCGTCGGAATGACTTTGGCGTATTCATCTTTTTTCATCACAAAGTTCAAAAATCCCGGTCCGGCGATTTCAATGTGTTCAATCGCATCGCTTTCGAGGTTATTCATCAGGTTTGTCGCAATTTCAACCGGCTTGGTATGTAACTTCTTGGTAAGTTTCATCGCCATGTTGGTTGAATAGTCGCCCTGTTCTTTTCTTTTCGGAATTTCAATAATAATTTCGTTTGGCTCTAAGTCCAGGTCGTAGGCTTTTTTCGCCGCGTTCATCAGAGCCTGGCGAAGTGTCTGATCCATTGCTCCCATGTTATTCATCCTTTCATTCTCATTGGGTTTTCTGTTTATTTAAAGCTCTCTATAAGAGAACTGGTTATGCTTGATCTGTACGGAATGTTCAGTCCGTAAATTCGTAACTATTTATGCATGTTCAACGTCATTTGAAAATAAAAATGCTCTGTTTCATTGAGTAAATAGGAAAGATGAATCACTTTTATCCATTCTTCCGTAATTTTTAAAGCATCGTCTTCCACTTTGAGATCCGTAATCAGTTCTGTCGCATCCGTCTCGATTTGGGTAATCTTCATTTCCAGATTGCCGAAAGGAGTGGTGATATTCGCTTTTCCTTCCCCCTGGTCAGGCAGAAAAAGCCTTGTCGCAACTTCACCATGGTTTTCGATGAGAATTCCTTTTTTCAGTATTTTCCAGACCGATTTTTCCGAGACTTCGCCGAACTCGACAATGCAGGAACCGGATTCGAGCAGTTCCATTTCACCCTGTCCTTTATAGACGGTCTGGTTATTTTTCAGGTCTTTTAAACGAACATGTACTTTCATAGCGAGGAAAGTTTATCACATCACATTTTCTTTTCAATCTATCCGGGACTTTCCGTGATGATTTTTTCTTCGTTCCGGTTCATCCGTCCGTCGTCCGATCACTCATTTATGAATATTATCCTTCATGGAACAGACACCATTTTTTTGTGGAGTGGTTAGTCTTTCGGAAAGTAAACACGCCACTGCAGCGGATTTTTCATATTGAGTAAAGCCTGAGTCACATCCGACACTCTTGAAAGCGGCAGACACTCCTCATTTTCCACAATCCGGATCTGATTATGGTCCGATTCAAAATACGGGCGGTATTCCCCGGCTTCCATCTGCATGGTCCGGCATAATGACTTTTCAAACGGATCATCAATCTGCAGACTTTGAAGAAACTGTTCGCCCTCTTCTTTCGACTGACACGATTTCCAGTCCGGCAGATGACGCGACATAATTGCGCGGGCTAGCGGGGCAATGATCGGATCCTTTACATTCTGTGCGTTAGAGATCTGGGACAATACCGAGAAGTCATCTAAATAATAAAAGTCTTCCACAGACAGCTCCGGTTTCTTCAGCGTATCGAGCAGACCGGCATATTCAGGAGCGGGATTCTTCTTGCGGAATTTCTGCCATTCCTGCAGAAACGACAGGACCATGCCCTCATACCCTGCCGCATCCGGATGGAGATAGACCTGCCAGTACATCTGATAGCGGGCCATGATGTAGTCTTCCACCGCATGCATACCCGAGCGTTTCACGCAAAGATGACCATCCTGAACGCGCAGTACGCGCATGATCCGTTCCAGATCAAAATTGCCATAGCTTGTTCCGGTCATATAGGCATCCCGTAACAGATAATCCATACGGTCGCAGTCAAGCTGCGAGCTGATCATCTCTTCTAAAAGCGGACAGTCGGACTGGTGAGCGAGAAGATCCGCCACCATCACCGGCAAATCCGCATCTTCTTTCGAGAGAATCTGATTGACTTCACTCTTAGGATCAAGAATGATTGCCCGGGTAATATTTTCATGATGAATTCCGCTGAATTTTTCGAAACAGTGCGAGAACGGACCGTGTCCTAAATCATGAAGCAGAGCGGCACAGAGTCCGGCGGTTTTCTGCTTTTCGGTTAAAGAGCGCGAAATATCATCCACTTCGCTCATCATCCGTCTAGCCAGTTCATAGACACCGAGACTGTGACTGAACCTTGTATGCTCGGCACAGTGGTAAACCATACTGACCCCGCCAAGCTGGTGAATGCGGCGCAGGCGCTGGAATTCCCGGCTGTCGAGCAGTTTCCAGATCACTTCATCCTGAATATGGATATAACCGTGAACCGGATCACGCAGGACTTTAGTCTCCGGCAGGTTCATCACTGATTTCCTTCTTTTCCTGACGCAGCACTTCAAACATCAATGCTGCTTTTTCCTTGTTCGCCTGTTTCGGGGTATCCTTGACCACGATTTCGAGAATCCGGTTTCCGAATTCAAGCACGATCACGTCATCAATTTCCACTTCACTTGAAGGTTTGGCCACACGGCCGTTAAGGGTAATTCGTTTTTCGAGCGCAAGCTGCTTAGCCGCTTCCCGTCTTTTCAGAATGCGGGCTGTTTTTAAGTATTTATCTAAACGCATTTATTTCTCCTTCCTGAATAAAGGATCCGTCAGTACTGAAGTCACTTTTTCAAAGAGTTCATTATAGTGTTTCTTCTTATCGAAGCTCACCACGATGGCACCGTTTTTCAGGGTCATCGCAATCTGTCGGCTTGCCGCCGACATCGCTTCAAAGAGTTTTAATCCATCTGCTTTTCTCGACCATTCCGGAGTCATCGTAATCACAATACGGTTGTCGCTTTCGTTGACGGACTGTACGCCCTCTCTCGATGCGAATAAGTCCATGCGGCGCGCATTGAATAACTGCTGCACTTCTTTGGGAATACGGCCGAATACATCGGCTGTACGCTTTTCGTACTTCTGCAGCTGTTCTTCGGTATGGATATCACGGATCGCCTGATATAAGGCAAGCTTGTCCCCGTCGTTTGAGGTAAACGGCAGCGGGATATAACCTTCCGTCTGCACATTCGCCTGTTTAATTACCGGAATGTCTTCAACTTCCGGCTCATCCGGTAAAGCCACATTCTGGCCGACCATTGCGGCGAGTTTCTTCTTGCGGGCAATTGCCTGGGATAACAGATCGAGATACATATCGAGACCAACGGAATCGATGAATCCTGCCTGTTTCGGACCAAGCATATCCCCGGCACCACGAATCGTTAAGTCACGCATCGCAATCTTGTATCCGGAACCGAGCTGAGTGAATTCCTTGATCGATTTCAGACGCTTGCTCGCCTGTTCGGTTAACTGTTTTTCCGGCGTGACCATTAAATAGCAGTACGCAAGTTTTTCACGCCGTCCGACACGGCCGCGAATCTGATAAAGCTGGGAAAGACCGAAGCGGTCGGCATTTTCGATAATGATCGTATTCGCATTCGCAATATCCAGACCGGTCTCAATAATGGTGGTGCAGACAAGGATCTTGTATTTACCCTGCGCAAAATCGATCATGACATTTTCAATATCATCACGACTCATCTGACCATGCGCAACCCCGATTTCAATATCCGGGAACTGTTTCTGCAAGTCATTCGCAACCCGGAAAATATCTTCCACCCGGTTATGGAGGTAGAACACCTGACCATCACGGGCAAGTTCACGCTGGATGATTTCACGGATGACCGGACCTTTCTGTTCCATGATATACGTCTGAATCGGATGACGGTGAGCCGGCGGAGTCGTCAGCTGCGAGATCGTACGCACACCGATTAAGGACATCTGTAAAGTACGCGGAATCGGTGTAGCGGACAGCGAGAGAACATCAATGGAGTTTTTCATCTCCTTGATTTTTTCCTTGTGAGCAACCCCGAAACGCTGTTCCTCATCAATGATTAACATGCCAAGATCTTTATACTGGATCGTTTTGGAAAACAGACGATGCGTTCCGACCACGATATCGATCTGACCGTTTTTCAGACCTTCACGAATCTTTGTCATCTCCTTGGCGGAGACAAAACGGTTCACTAACGCGATGCGGGCACCAGTATCCTCAAAACGTTTTTTCAGCGTCTGGTAGTGCTGCAAGGAAAGAATCGTTGTCGGACAGAGGAAGGCGACCTGCTTCCCGGCACAGATGGCTTTATAGGCACACCGCATGGCCACTTCCGTTTTTCCGTAGCCGACATCTCCGATTAACAGATGATCCATCGGTTTATCTTTTTCCATCTCCGCTTTGATTTCGGCTGTAGCGCGCAGCTGGTCCGGAGTAGATTCATATTCGAATGCCTCGTCAAATTCGCGCTCTAGTACATCATCTTTCGGATAGGCATAACCGATATTTTCAGTTCGTGCCGCATAGAGTTCGACAAGACGTCCGGCAATTTCTTCAACTTTTTTATTGACTTTGTTTTTTGTCTTTTCCCATTCACCGCTCCCAAGTTTCGAGAGCTTCGTTCCCGCTCCGTCTTTGGAGACGTATTTACGGATCAGCTGGAACTGGGATAACGGAACAAACAGGTCATCTCCCCCGCGGTAGGCGACATGGAGATAGTCTTTCTTGACTCCTTTGACTTCCTTGGTTTCGACACCAAGATACTGACCAATGCCGTACTGGGCATGAACGATATAGTCACCGACGTCAAGTTCAAGAATGTCATTGAGTGCGGTGGACTGGGAGAATGTCTTCTGATACGGAACTTTACGGTTCTGGAACCGGAAGATCTCCTGACGGGTATAGACAGTATAGTCATCTGTCGAAAACCCCTGGAAGAAAATCGGCTCCGTTGTTTTCAGGTCTGGCACATCGCAGTTTTCCTTTAATGTCGAAAGGTCTTCTTTTTCTAAGGCAAAATAGACATTATCTTTCTTAGCCTCTTCAACGACCCATTCCTTGTAGTTTAACGTCGGGGCATCAATGGTCTGGATACCGCTTTCGACCGGATGATCAAACGGGACAAACGTCGAAATCTTGAACGGTTTAAGCTTTTTGTCCATCGTATAAAGATCATGGAACATCGTGTAGCGGGCAAGAGCCTGGAAGTCCTGAACTTCTTCCTGCATGTAGGAGGCGTTATCCAGAACGACCTGTTTGGCACTTTCCTCGATCTCTTCATACGGCGAATAAATAACCTGTGCATCCTGCACATAGTCATGGATATTCGACGTTTCCAGCCATGCATAGTAACGGTACAGCTTGGATTGCGGATCATAGGATTCAATGGCACGTAAGTCCGCTTCGACCGCATCCTGTAAAAATTCCGCCCCGGCAGGATCCGTTTTCTTAAGCTGCTCGTCCAGTTTTTCAGGAATGATTTCCTGCAGTTTTTCAATCTGTTCATCGCTGAACAGCACTTCCGATGCCGGAATGAAAGTCACTTCCTCAACCGGTCGGATCGTGCGCTGGGTATTCGGATTGAAAAAGCGGATCGAGTCGATTTCCGTATCAAAAAATTCGATACGGATCGGATCCGGATAGTTAATCGAGTAGACATCGAGAATGCCCCCGCGGCTAGCGTACGAGCACGGCATTTCGGCATAGTTTACTTTGGAGTAACCCATGCGGTTGAGTTTTTCCATCAGTTCATGACGGGAAACTTCCATGCCGGTATGAAGATGAAGACAGGAATCGTCAAAATACTTCACATCCGGCAGAAAGCGCATGTATGCTGCCGCGTTGGTGACGATGATTTTATTGAAGTTCTGGCGCATCTGATAGAGTGCAGAAAGCTGGCTGATTTTTTCTTCCGGACTCGCCGCAATCGCAGAAATGCGCAGCGATTCATCCATAACGAAAAGCACCACCTCTTCGAGCAGCATCGCAAGACGCGAATAGAGCTGCTGGGCTTCGTATTTATTCTTTTTGACAATAATCCGCGTACGGTGGTCCTGTTCAAATGCAGCCGCAAGAAGGAGAGCTTCTTCCATAGGGGAAAGATTACCAAGCTTGCCATCCGGTTTGAGCAGTTCACGGGTTGCCGGGTTCTGTTCAAGTGATTTCAGAATCAGATTATCGGACATGAATGAATCTCCTTTCTGTATATTCGGTATCCGTTCACGGTGATCTGACTGATCACATGACCGGAGTTTATTTATTTTGGTGTTTCTATGCTGAAAAATCTGTTGATTTATTAATTGACCTCTAGGTGCCGATCATTCTTTATTCATGATCTTTGTTGTCCTCTGCCGGTAAGCGGTAGATTTCATCTTTTGTTTTATTGCGGTATAAGTCGGTCTGTTTTTCCGCTTCTTTAGAGTCTTTATTTTCTTCCTTTTTCGGTTTGGCTTTTTTCGGTTTCACGTTATAGCGGTTCATTGCCTTCGGGAATCCCTGTTTTACAGAGAGGATTGCGGCATTGGCGGCCTGTTCAATCGCATGATCCAGACCTTCCACTTCATCCGCTCTGAAACGGGAAAGGACATAGTCGATGATATTAATCTGCGGATTACGGCCGATTCCGACACGGATGCGGTTGAATTCTTCACCCATGACACACGAGATGACACTCTTAATGCCGTTATGACCACCCGCAGAACCTTTCGTTTTTAAACGGATGGATCCGACCGGAGTATCCATATCGTCATAAATGACAAGAATGTCTTCACGGGCGATTTTGAAAAAGTCCATGCAGGCACGGATCGAGAAGCCGGAATTATTCATGTAAGTTTCCGGTTTTAACAGAATGACGTCTTCGTTCCCGATTTTTGTCTTGGCATAGACGCCTTCAAATTTCTTCTTATTAATCGGGCAGTCGATTTTCTTTGAGATGGCATCCATAACCATAAAGCCGCAGTTATGACGCGTTCCTTCATATTTGACACCCGGATTGCCTAGTCCCACGATTAGTTTCATCTTGATTTCCTCTGCTTTCTAACTGTTTTCTATTTACACCTGATCTGATTTCCGAGCTTCTGCATAGCCTCTATAAAATGGCCAACGCGCAAAAGACTTCAATTTCTTGAAGTCCGTTCATTGATAATTTCTGTGCTGATGCGCCTTGGGCACTGTCTGTAAATCTTCATTCAGGTAATGGTTGATTTCTAGTATTCTTTGCGGTTTTAAACGAAAGAACAAATTCTTTCTTCAGTGTGATCCGACTCAATTAGAATACATGATTTCATTTGAGAATTAAAATTCAACTGAGTCAAACGCGATTTTACGCTTTATGTTACAGAAAAAAAAGGGCTTGCGCCCTTTTTAGTCTTCTTTATTCGGTGTGTAGATGATATGAAGCTGACGTCCAGCTCCTTCACCTTCAGAACGTGTCGTGATGCCTTTCATATCACTCAGCGCTGCATGGATGGCTTTACGCTCATCAGCAGGCATCGGTTCGAGAACTGCATCTACTTTCGTACGGCGAACATCTTTTGCGACACGGACCGCCATACGTACGATCTTTTCGTAGCGGTCTTCCTTATATCCGTTCACATCGATCATTAAGCGGATATGTTTTTTGAAGACGCTGCTTGTGGCAGTGCGGACCAGACGGTTGAAATCCTGTAAGGTTCTGCCCTGACGGCCGATTAGTACGGCATTGGCGTTTGTATCAACTTTAACGCGGTAGAAATACTCGTTGTTGTCGAATTCCATGGTTACGTCAACAGTCCCGTCCATTTTCGCGTTATCGAAATAGGTCTGAATGTAATCGTGGATAAAAGTTTTTACATCTGCTGGAGCCCAGGCTTCAATCGTGACAGTGCGGCCGATGCCTAAAAAACCAGCTTTTTCTTCGAGGATGTTGTATGTCAGCTCTTCAGCTTCCACACCTTTAGCGTGAGCGGCGGATGCTAAAGCTTCTTCGAGCGTTTTCCCGGAAAAACGATCAAATTCCATAAGATCTCCTGTTTGAATTCCAATACTTTAAAATTCAGTTAAACCGATCTGTTCGGTTATTTCTTTTTACGGTTTTTCAGAATACCTTCAGCACGTTTCTTTTCTGCTTCTTTTTTAGCTTTTTCGAACTGTTTTTCAGAAACGAAATGGCTCAGTACACTCGTGAAGGCACGGATGATTGAAGATACTAACCAGTAGAAGGACATCGCCATTGGCCATGACAGATACATGAAGGCGATTAAACCTGTAGTCATGTACATCGTCATGTTCATGGTGTTGGTCATGGAGTTATTAGCCTGTTCCTGTTTTTTCTTATAAGCTTTCTTTTTGTTTCTTGCGGAAAGCTTGTTCAGCCACTTCGGAATCTGTAACTGAACTAATGACATGAGGATCATTAAGATGTAAACAGAAATCGGACCCCACTGCATAGCTTTGAAGCCATCGAGTGGTGTATTGGCTAAGGACATACCCATGAAAGTTCCGTATACGGTTGTTACGGCACGCATTGTTGCGTAGAACATACCCATCATGATCGGCAGCTGGATGAACATTACAAGCATGCTTCCGAATGGATGAATATCGTTGTCGGTATAAAGTTTCTGGGTTTCCTGAGCCATGAGCATTTTGGAACGCTCATCGTTCTTACCTTTGTATTTCTCCTGAATGCGGTTCATCTCCGGCTGGAGTTCCTGCATTCTCTGCTGGGAAATCTGTGATTTGTAGGTTAATGCGAAAATCAACAGCTGAATCAGTAATGTTGCAAGGATAATTCCCCATCCGGCATCGGTAAAGGATGCGAATAAGTTAATTAACTGCGCGATTGGCCAGACGATTAAACCGTCGAACCAGCCTTGTTTCCAGCTATCACCCCATGTTGTTGCAGGAATGACAACTGTATCTTCTTTCGAAGATTCCAATTCTTCTTTGAGCTGCTGATCTGAAATATCAGAAATGTTGACTTGATCTTTATCAAGGGTTACCTCGTGCAAGGCAATGACCTCATCGACTTTTGTCTTACCGTCTTGTCCACGTGGGTTAGAACAAGCAGCAAGGCCTACCGCAACAAGCAGACACAGAAGAAGGACGCGGAACTTTTCAAGTAGATTTTTTTTCATGTGCTCCTCCTCCATATTTTTGCACAGCCCGGTCATGCAGCCGGGATAACAATTCACTCCGCTGTTCGTAATCCATCTTCTTAAAAGCCGGACGCACGATCACAATGGAGTCAAAAGTCTCATCAAAAGTATACACGGAATCGATCAGAGCACGAACCTGTCTTTTCGTCCGATTGCGGATCACCGCATTTCCTATTTTTTTTCCTACACTAATTCCCACGCGTGCTTTGTCTTCTGCCCGTTTTGCGGTATAGAGCACATAAGCGGCATTGGCGCTTGATTTCTTATTGGAAATAATGGAGGAAAATTCCGTGTTCTTTAAAATTCTCTGATTCTTTTTCATAAGGCAAAACAGAGAAAAAAATCACCTTTGCAGGTGATTTCTATGCGGATAAAACCTTTCTGCCTTTAGCTCTTCTTCTTGCCAGTACTTTACGTCCGCCTTTAGTAGCCATGCGAGCGCGGAAACCGTGAGTTCTCTGGTGTTTAATCTTACTTGGCTGATATGTACGTTTCATGTTATCTCAATCCTTTCTTTATATAAGTATATAAAATACTTCTTTTCTTCCTAGTTGCGAAAGTCACTATACCATTTCAAAAAGTAGGCTGTCAACGATAAAAGGCGCCGTTATTCACACAAAAAAAGTCCCGAAAACCGCATGTCTATCCTTTTTTTGAAATTTCAACGCTCGTAACGGTATCTGAATTCCGCTTTTACTTGAAAATCTTCAGGCTGTATCTGCGTTCAATTACCGCACTATGAACGCCCTCCCTCAAATTTCTTTCTATATATTATCAAAACTGTTTCCATATATAACTATGGAATAGGGTGATTTAGAAAACAAAATATAAAAAGATCGAAACTTGCCGAAAAAAAGGAAATGAAATCTATTTTAAAGTAAATCTCTCACAATTCCGGTCGGAAATATTCTTTTTTAAACATTTTCCCGTAAATATCTTTCTCAGCGTTTTTACTCACCGCAGAATTCCTCCTATCCCTCCTGTGTAATCAGGGCTATGCACTGAATGTGGAAAAATGCGGCCCTCGGAAATAGTGCGATGTTTTGAGGGATCGGCCCTCCTAAAGGTCGTGA
>JBJEFF010000182.1:0-4458 GCA_051873775.1 Allobaculum sp.
CTGATATTCTTCAGACAGCAGACCACCCATCAGACCGGTATCGGCACGGACGATCTTGTAGTTCAGACCCATACGGTCAAAAATTTTGTTGTAGGCATCGTACATGTTGTCGTATGCAACATCGAGTCCTGCTTCATCTTTATCAAAGGTATACGCATCTTTCATAATAAATTCACGCACACGAATCAGACCGTAACGAGGACGGGTTTCGTCCCGGTATTTTGTCTGGATCTGGTAAAGGTTATAAGGGAAATCTTTCCAGGATTTACCGTCCATTGCGGCGGTAATCGCAAATAATTCTTCGTGAGTAGGACCGAGTACATAAGGTTTGTTGTAGCGGTCTTTTAAGGAAAACATGTTAGAGCCGAAAGAAGCGCGGCGTCCGGAAGCAACGTAAACATCCTCCGGAATCAGCGCAGGCATCAGTAATTCCTGAGCACCATGTTTATCCATTTCATCACGGACAATATATTCAACTTTTTCAAGGACTTTTTTACCCATTGGTAAAATCATGTAAATTCCATTGGACAGTTTTTTGATCATTCCTGCACGGACGAGCAGGTTACTGGAAATGGAATCTTCATCTTTCGCATTTTCTCTTAATGTAAAAAAATAGCTGTTCGATAATTTCATATTTCAATTAAACGGGAGTTTGAGGCAGAACTTCCTTTCTGTGTTTCCCGTATTTCTGCCAATTCAATTTATTGTACATCGCTTAAGATTTGCTTTCTATAAATTCAGACTTGAGTGGATAACTCAATATCAGATATGGAGCATTTTTAAACGATTACGCAATTTAGTTTATTTCTGTTCGGATTCGTCCCCTGTCCTGGCGGGACGCTGCTTGCGGATCATGGATCCTGCGACTACACTGCCGGCCCATGGCAGGTAGACAATCTCCATCGGATGCTTGCAGACATCCAGTTCCTCTTTTTCTTCACTGAGGATCTGATCAATCGTACCTTTGTATGGAGCAATCCCCGGACCGAATAGTTCAACGGGTGCATGTTTTTCAAAATGATTTTTAACCTGCACCTGAATATATCCCGGCATACCTTCCGGCTCGGCATCGAGAACAAGACCGATATATTCCTGCGTCACCGTTTCATCATGTTTGCGGTAGAGCTGGACATTTTCATCCGGTAGTCCATGGTAGAAGCCGGGACCTGTAGGGCGGTTTTCCGCACGGGCAAGTTCCGCGCAGATTTCTTCAACAAATTCCGGAGTGGCATGACCATACTGTTCGATCTGATCGATCAGGCGGCGATAAGCGCCGATAACAACTGCAAGATAATAATCGGATTTCATCCGTCCTTCAATTTTAAGCGAAGTTACACCGGCATGAATCATGCGTTCAATCTGATCTGCCGCCTGCAAGTCACGGCTCGACATTGAAAATGGTCGTTCCGGATTGGTGACAGATTGTTCCCCATCCCGCAGTGTATACTTCCAACGGCAGCTCTGTGCACAGCCTCCGCGGTTGGCATCACGGTTTGTCATGTGATTGGAGAGCACACAGCGTCCGGAAAAGGAAATACACATTCCGCCATGAATGAATACTTCAATATCATTAATCTTCTCGGTACAGATTTCTTCGATGGCTTCCATCGGAGTTTCGCGTCCAAGAACAACCCGATCAGCCCCCTGTTCCGTCCAGAAGCAGACTGCTTCGGCATTTAATATAGAACGCTGCGTCGAGACATGGACTTCAAAATGACGTACAGGCATCTTTAAAGCTGTCGTAATAATAGCCGGTGAAGCGGAAATAATCGCATCAATCCCGGCTGCATCAAGAGCCTGAAGATACGTTTTCAGGCCCTCAAAATCGCTTGGATGGGGAATCATATTCACTGTGACATGCACTTTCGCCTCATGGTCATGGGCAAACTGACACAGTTCTTCAATCTGAGGAATGTCAAAATTGGATGCACGTGAGCGTAAGGAGAATTCCTGACCCCCGATATATACCGCATTTGCGCCATAGCGGATGGCGGTTTTGGCTTTTTCAAGATTACCCGCCGGAGCAAGCAGTTCAATTACGGACATTGGTTTTCTCCTTTCGGATCAGCGTCTGTTCCTCTTTCAGATTCGATTCAGGAACGACCTCTTCTTCATTCTGATCGATCAGATTCCGGTAAGCCTTCAGCATTTCGATACCCCAGACATTGGATTTCAGAAAAGCATCGATACGGAAACGGCGAACGCCTGCCTCTTTCATTGAAGTGAGCGATCTGCCAGCTTGAATCGGTTCGTCGGACATGACATGCGTTCCCTTTTCATCCTGCCATATGGGGAGTCTTGCCTCGCGCATCTGTTCCTGTATAGTATAGATTCTGTTTTCTTCAAAAGCTTTTTGATTACGGGTATAGCGCAGATAGTTTTCAATCAGCGGGCGACGGCTTTCCATCCACGAATAATGACCGCAGATTAAAACTTCCAGACCTTCCGGTTTTCCACAATCATGAGCACATGCCGCAATTTCATCGAGAGTCAATTCATGACTCAGCGAAGCTGCCTGTAAGCCCAAATTGAGATAGAATCCTGCATCCTGACCACTGCAAAGCAGCGTTTCCGGCTGCATGATTAAAAGAGAACGTAAATCACGATTTGTCTTTCTGCCATATTCATCAGCTAAATGAATGTAACCGTCATCGGCGATATAGAACCCGTCGACTTTCGCATCGATGGCACGATAAAAAATATCGCCCACTTCGTTCAGTCTGCTCTGTTCAATCATGCCCTGAGCATTGATATACAGATCAATGCCGGCACAATGAAACCTCTCCACGTACTGCGGGAGCTCTTCAATCTGCACGAGTGCATGCGTTCTGGCCGCTAATGGATCGAGCCCGATGCACACGGCATCAGGCTTGCTTTCAATTACAGCGTCCAGATTCGATAAATCTTCTAAAACAAGAATCCACATACGCAATCCTCCGTCTAATCATTATAAAAAACTTTTCCACTTTTACAAATTCGCAGGCCTTATTCTCCGATTCTTCGGACTTGTTCCCCTTCGGTATGGTTTTGAGACAAATAAACCTAATTACTAAATGAATATTCTCTTTACCATAAATAAAATCGCATACCTTTCCATGCATGAATGGTTATAATGTCTATGAAAAACGTTGTATTTGTTCATTTTAAAACGATCTGTTGACATAAGGAACAATACACACAGATCGGGCGGACAATCTTTGCCCGGAAAGGAATTATTATGATTCGTTTAACCCAGAAAAGAGACGATGGAATCTGTTTCTACGAACTTGAAAATGATAAAGTCAGAGTCTTAGTTTCCAGTTATGGTGTAACTCTGATGGAAATTGATATTAAAGATGCGATGGGGAATGCCTATAACACCATACTCGGTTATCCGACAATTGAAGATTATATAGCCCGTTCCGGTACTTATTTCGGTGCCCTCGTCGGCCGTGTCTGTAACCGTCTTGCCAGAGGTCAGTTTACCTTAAACGGCAAGGAGTACCACACAGCCATCAACAACGGACCGAACTCTCTGCATGGCGGTATTAACGGCTTTTCCTACCAGAACTTTGATTCAAGGATCGCTGACGACGCAGTCATCTTTACTTACCGCTCCGAAGATATGGAAGAAGGGTATCCGGGTAACCTGGACCTGACCTGCACTTTAAAACTCAATGATCGCACGCTGAGCATCACTTACGATGCCATCAGTGATCAGGATACGCTCTGCAACTTAACGCACCACACTTACTTCAACCTGAATCAGAGCGAAGATGTATCCAATCATCTTCTACGCATTGATGCCTCACGTCATGGTTTAGTCGATCCGGATGGCTTATGTACCGGTCATTTCCGTGAAGTTGCCGGCACCCCGCTCGATTTCCGGAATTTTGCGCCGGTTAGTCAGGGCTATGATCTGAGTGATGAACAAGTTAAAAATACGAATGGTATTGATCATCACTTTGTTCTGAATAATAAACATTCAAAATGCATCATCAAAGATCCCGTGTCCAAACGTACTGTCATCATTGAAACGACGCTGCCGGGTATTCAGCTGTATTCCGGAAACTTTATCGAACCATGTCTCGGCCGTCGTAACGTCACCTATTCCAGTCATGCCGGTTTAGCCGTTGAACCGCAGTTTCTTCCGGATTCCATTCATAATCAGGAACATCCGGATGCCCTGCTCAAAGCCGGACAGCCTTTCCATCACCAGATTCGCTACCACTTCTTTGCCGAAGAACCGGAAATCGCCGATCTGCCTGAAAATTTCTTTGTGGGCAGTGTACCGAACAGTTTTTCCTCCGCACTGTGCTCAGGCGATCCAAATCTGTCCAAAGACTAAAGAAAAAATCAGAATCTAACATATTAAAACGGAGTTTCCCGTATGTGAGAAACTCCGTTTTAATATTCAATATAAGAGGTAAGCGTCAAATAATCGACGTGTATTTTGTATCCGTCCTCCTTGGGATAATA